>JBFGQE010000101.1:0-9041 GCA_041564355.1 Gammaproteobacteria bacterium
GCCGACAACCACCTTCCTCACCATAACCCTGCCGATGACCGCGCCGGGGATCCTCGCCGGTTCGCTGCTCGTGTTTATTCCGGCAACGGGCGAATACGTCATCCCCGACCTGCTCGGCGGCGGTAACGTGTTGATGATTGGGCGCGTGCTGTACAACGAGTTCAACGCCAACATCGACTGGCCGGTCGCATCCGCGGTAGCGATCGCGTTACTGCTGCTGCTGGTGTTGCCGATGATGCTGTATCAGCACATTCAGGGCAAGGAGGACGGACTCAAGTGAACCAGAAAAAGTCGGTATTCCTGATCTCGGCGCTGGCTTTCGGCCTGGCCTTTCTCTACGTGCCGATGATATTACTGGTGCTGTATTCGTTCAACAATTCCAGGATTGTCGCCATCTGGGGCGGGTTTTCGACCAAGTGGTACGTATCCCTGTTCCAGGACGAAGACATCTGGGAAGCGGTCGCGTTAAGTCTGAAGATCGCCACCGTCAACGCCTGTTTCGCCACCATTCTCGGGACCCTGGCGGGCCTCGCGCTGGTGCGTTTCGGGCGCTTCAAGGGACGAACGCTTTTTTCCGGCATGATTTCGGCACCGCTGGTCATGCCCGAGGTCATCACCGGCCTGTCGCTGCTGCTGCTGTTCATCTGGTTGCAAACCGTGATCGGCTGGCCGAGCGAGCGCGGCTTCACCACGATTACGATTGCGCATATCACCTTCTCGATGGCCTACGTCGCGGTGATCATCCAGTCGCGCCTGGCCGGCATGGCGCAGGATCTCGAAGAGGCGGCGCAGGACCTCGGCGCCAAGCCGCTGCGCGTGCTGACCGATATCACGCTGCCGCTGCTCGCGCCCGGCATGCTGGCCGGCTGGCTGCTGTCGTTCACGCTGTCGCTCGATGACCTGATTATCGCCAGTTTCGTCACCGGTCCGGGATCGACCACCCTGCCAATCCTGATTTACTCGCGTATCCGGCTCGGACTGCGCCCCGACATCAACGCGCTGGCGACCATCATCATCCTGGTGGTCGCGATCGGGGTGCTGCTCGCCGGCTACCTGATGCTGCGCCAGCAGCGCCAGCGCGAGCTCGACCAGCGCATGACCGCCGAGGAAAGTTAACCCGGGTCGCGGCGCAGCGCCTGACACATGCAGTGCACACCGCCGCCGCCCGGGGTGATCATCGACACGTCCGGGTCGAACACTTCGAGTCCGTGGGCGCGCACTTTTTCTTTCAGCACGTGGCTCTTCTCCGGCAACAGGACACGGTCGTTACCCAGCGCGACGACGTTGCAGCCGAGATCGAGGGTATCCTGGAACGGTACCGAGACGATTTCGATCTGCTTCGATTGTAGCCAGGACACCACCTCGGGATCGGTGGACTCGAGACAGACCGCGGCCAGTTTCGGCGCGAGCATGACCACCATCAGGTCGATGTGCACGTAGAACGGATCGATGTCAGCGAGCTTGACCTCCCAGCCCTCGGCCTCGAACCAGGCCTGCAACTGCAGCGCCGACTGTTCCTGGCTGCGCCCCTCGTCTCCTTCCCAGCCGATCAGCACGCAGCCGGGTTCGATCACGTTGAAATCGCCGCCCTCGAACGTGCCGGCGGTGACGCAGTCGTAAATCGGGATGCCGAGCCGCGCGTAGGTTTCGAGCGCGCGAAAGTTTTCCCCGCGTCGCCACCAGTTGGCCATGCTCGTAATGATCGCGCCGTAAGGCGTCATGATCGACGAATCGCGCGCGAACACCTGGTAAGGCAGCGCCGGATCCGGCTCGTGCAGGTGTACCTGCACATCGGCCGAGCGGTAGGCCGATACCATTTCGGCGTGCTGCCGCCGCGCGAGGTCGGCGTCGAAGTTGATCTTGCGCCGAATACTTTTCTTCGACACCGAACTGGTCTCGCGCCAGCGATAGTGGTCGGCGGGACCCAGCAACACGTCACGTAAAACACCGTACTCGGAGTCGACGCCCCAGTTCTGCAGCGCCGGGGTGCCGCCACCCGGCTCGCGCCGGCGCAAGCTGAATTCATCGCTCATGATTTGGCCACCTGGTTTTATGTGATCACTTAGCAGCGCAAAAGGCTATACCCGTGACGCCGCCGAAGTCAATTCGATTCGGTTTTATGGCCTATAATTCTGCATTCAGAGTTGAATTGACTTTCGATATTTTTGTGATCACAATTGCTGCCCACCAGGCCCGCGGGATACCATGAAAGACTGGATCGAGCAACACCAGATAACCGAAGTCGAGTGTATCGTTCCGGACCTCGCCGGCGCCGCGCGCGGCAAGATCATGCCGGCGTCCAAGTTTTCCGATTCCACGACCTTGCGCATGCCGAAGTCGATTTTCATGCAATCGGTGACCGGCGATTACCCGGAAAATTTCGACCAGATCAACCCGCTCGATGTCGACATGGTGCTGGAGCCGGATCCCTACACGATTCGCCCGTTGCCCTGGGCGCGCGAACCCTCCGCGCAGGTCATCCACGACTGCTTCGAAATGGATGGCAAACCGGTCGCCTTCTCGCCGCGCCAGGTGTTGCGCAGCGTGCTCGATGCCTACCGGGAGGAAGGCTGGAAACCGGTGGTCGCACCGGAGCTAGAGTTTTACCTGCTGCAGCCCAACCTGGATTCGAAGAACCCGCTGCAACCCCCGATCGGGCGTACCGGCCGCGCCGAGCGCAGCGGCCAGTCGTTCAATATCGACGCGGTCAACGATTTCGACCCGATGTTCGACGACATGTATGACTACTGCGAAGCGCAGGGGCTCGAGATCGACACGCTGATACACGAGGAAGGCATGGGGCAGATGGAAATCAACCTGCTGCACGGCGACCCGCTGGAGCTCGCCGACCAGGCCTTTCTGTTCAAGCGCACCGTGCGCGAGTCGGCGCTGCGCCACGACCTCTACGCAACCTTCATGGCCAAGCCGATGGAAAACCAGCCGGGCAGCGCAATGCATATCCACCAGAGCGTGGAGAGCCTCGAGACCGAACAGAACCTGTTCGCCGGGGAAGACGGCAAGCCGAACAAGTTGCTGTTAAGCCATATTGCCGGATTGCAGCAATTTCTCCCCGAGGCGATGGCGCTGATGACGCCCTATGTCAATTCCTACCGCCGCATCGTGCGCGAAATGTCCGCGCCGATCAATTTTCACTGGGGCTACGACAACCGCACCACCGGGTTCCGCATCCCGGATAACGATCCGCGGTCGATGCGCGTCGAAAATCGCATCGCCTCCGCCGACGTAAACCCCTATCTCGCCATCGCAACTTCGCTCGCTTGCGGTTATCTCGGCATGAAACAGGGGCTGGAACCTTCCGCGGCGCTGCTTGGCAGCGCCTACGACGAGCCCATCCAGTTATCGCGCCACTGGTACGACTCGCTGCACCGTCTCGCGACCTGTGAACCGTTGCGCGAAATTCTCGGCAGCGAGTTCGTCGATATTTATGTCTCGGTAAAAGAAGCCGAGTTCGATAATTTTCTCAACGTGATCAGCCCGTGGGAACGGGAACACCTGCTGTTGAAAGTTTAAGGAGTCCAAGTATGAGCCAGGCCAATGCAGTCAATTCGAGCAATACCGGAAGATGGCAGAGCCTCGACAGCGCACATCACGTGCATCCGTTCACCAACCCGAACGATTTGCTGCAGAAACCTGCGCGCATCATCGAATCGGCTGACGGCGTTTACCTGACCGATTCCGACGGCAACCGCATGCTCGACATGATGGCCGGGTTGTGGTGTGTCAACCTGGGCTACGGACGCAAGGAACTGATCGACGCCGCGCACGAACAGATGCGACAACTGCCCTATTACAATGCCTTTTTCAAGACTTCCACGCCCCCCGCGGCGGAATTGTCCGCGCTCTTGTCAGAGGTCGCGCCCGGGCACGTCAATCACACGCAGTTCACCAGTTCCGGCTCGGAAGCGAACGATACCGTGTTGCGCGTGATCTGGCGTTACTGGGAGTTGATGGGCCAACCCGAAAAACGGGTCGTGATCAGCCGCAAAAACGCTTATCACGGCAGCACGATCGCGGCCTCGAGTCTCGGTGGCATGAAGGAAATGCACGATCAGGGCGGCGTCATCCCCGACATCGTGCACGTCGAGCAACCCTACTGGTTCGGGCGCCGCTGCGAACTCGGACGAGATCTCGACCGCGAGCAATTTGGCCGCGAAGTCGCGCAGTCGATCGCTGACAAGATCGAGGAAATCGGGGTCGACCGGGTCGCGGCGTTCATCGCCGAGCCGATCCAGGGGGCCGGCGGCGTCATCGTGCCGCCTGAAAGTTACTGGCCCGAGGTCAAAAAGATCTGCGCCGATTACGATATCCTGTTCGCCGCCGACGAGGTGATCTGTGGATTCGGCCGAACCGGAGAATGGTTCGGCACCGACTACTACGGCCTGAATCCCGACCTGATGACGATCGCCAAGGGACTCTCGTCGGGTTATTTGCCGATCGGCGGCGCGATGATCTCGGACCGGGTCATGGAAATTCTCAATAGCGGCGGCGAATTCGCGCATGGCTACACCTACTCCGGCCACCCGGTTTGCGCCGCGGTAGCGATCGCCAACATCAGGCTCATGCAGCGCGAAAATATCGTCCACCAGGTGCGAGAATCAATCGCCCCCTACCTGCAAAAACGCCTGCGCGAACTCGCTGACCATCCGCTGGTCGGCGAAGTCCGCGGCCTCGGTATGCTGGGGGCTATCGAACTGGTCAAGGACAAGCAGAATTTCGTCAAGTTCGACCGCAAGCAGAACGTCGGACTCGTTTGCCGCGACTTCTGTTTTAACAACAATCTCGTCATGCGCTCGGTCGGCGACGCAATGATCATCTCGCCGCCGCTAGTCCTCGAGCCTTCTGACGTCGACGATTTCGTCGAACGCGCCTGGAAGTGCTTCGACCTGACACAAAAGGCGATCGGCTGAACGACGCTAATGGCCTTCCAGCCGGTTCAGGATCGCAGCGACAGCAACGATTATCCCGATTCCTACTACCACGCGACGCAAAACCGCGTGGTCGACCTGGCGCCGCTGGACGGCGATCGGCGCGCCGACATCTGCATCATCGGCGGCGGATACACCGGACTCTCCGCGGCGCTGCATCTCGCCCGACGGGGCTTCGACGTCGTCCTGCTGGAAGCGCGCAAACCCGGCTGGGGCGCGTCAGGGCGTAACGGCGGGCACCTCTGCAGCGGGCAACGCAAGGGCCCGGAAGCGCTGACTCGCATGGTCGGCAATGACGCCGCGCGCCGCCTGTGGGACCTCGCCGAGACGGCCAAGGCGCTCGCCAGGAGCCTGATTGCCGAGTACGACATCGATTGCGATCTGAAGCCCGGTATTGCGCACCCGAATCACAAACCGGGTTTCGATCGCGGCAGCCGCGACTACGTGAAGTTCCTGAGACAAGAGTACGGCTACGAGCAGATCGAGTTTCTCGAACGTGACGCGATGGCCGCACTGGTAGGCAGCGACGGTTACTACGGCGGCAGCCTGGACATGGGCGCTAGTCACCTGCACCCGCTGAACTACGCGCTCGGCCTCGCCGACGCGGCACGCAACGCCGGCGCAAAACTGTTTCAAGACACCGTGGTCGAGGGTTACGACGAGGGCAAACCTATCCGCGTGCGCAGTTCGCGAGGCGTGGTCAGCGCGGACCGGGTCGTGCTTGCCTGTAACGGCTATCTCGGCAAGCTCGAGGCGCGCCTGGCCGGGAAGATCATGCCGATCAACAATTTCATCATCGCCACCGAACCCCTGAGCCCGGCCGAACTCGAGGTGATCAACCCGCGCGATGTCGCCATCGCCGATTCGCGCTTCGTGGTGAATTATTTCCGGCTGTCCGCGGACAAGCGCCTGCTCTTCGGCGGCGGTGAAAACTACAGCAGCAATTTCCCGCGCGATATCGCCGGCTTCGTGCGCAAGCCGATGCTCGAGGTCTACCCGCAACTCGCCGACAAGCGTATCGATTACGCCTGGGGCGGGACGCTCGCGGTCACGCTGAACCGCATGCCGCATTTCGGCCGCCTCGGCGACGGTAACCTTTATTTTGCGCAAGGTTACTCCGGCATGGGCGTCGCGATGGCAACCCTCGCCGGCAAGCTGATCGCCGACGCGATGGCGGGTGAAACGGAGGATTTCGACCTGTTCGGCAAGATTCCGACGCGCAGTTTTCCCGGCGGCGAATTTCTACGCTGGCCGGGCATGGTTCTCGGCATGACCTATTACGCACTGCGCGATCGTTTCTAGGCAAGGCTTGCCCGCCTGGTTCGGGCAGGTAAACTGACCCCCAGGCACACTGAATCCGGCGGGGCAGGCCAATGTACAAGCTTTACTGGGCACAGGATACTGGCGCGATGGCGCCACAGATACTGCTCGAGGAAGTCGGTGCGGATTACGCGAAAATCGTGCTCGACCTCGACGCTGGCGATCAACGCGGCGCGGCGTATCTCGCGCTGAACCCGCGAGGTCAGGTGCCGACGCTGTTGTTACCCGACGGCGAGATAATGACCGAATCGGCGGCGATTGCGATTCATCTCGCCGAATCCCATCCCGAGGCCGATCTGCTGCCGCCGCCAGCGAGCAGCGCGCGCGCCCGGGTACTGCGCTGGCTGTGCTTCGCGGTGGCGAATCTTTACGACGCGGACCTGCGCATCTACTACAGCGACGAATACAGCACCGACCCCGGCTGCGCCGCCTCGATCCGGGCCAGGGCGCGCCTCGACCTCGATCGATACTGGGATCTGCTCGAGGCCGAACTCGGCGACGGACCCTACCTGCTCGGCGAGCGCTACTCGATCATCGACCCCTACCTGCTGATGATTGCCTGGTGGCACGAACGGGTTGACGAATTATTCGCGCGCTGTCCGCGCCTTGCACGCCTGTGCAGCAGCGTGCAATCCCGCCCCGCCTGTCGCAAGGTATGGCCTCAACACCATCCCTGGAGCCCCTGAATGACGACAGAACCGGGTCAACGGGTTACAATCCACTTCGTCCGCCTCGGGCTGACGTGAACCATAACACTTGTTGGAGACAAGCAAAATGAATGAGCAAAGTGGGGGCAATGGCCCGATTCAGATCCTGGGCCGATTCCAGGAGCAGAGTTTCGCGCTGTTGCGCATCGTCACCGGATACCTGTTTCTGTGGCACGGCACGCAAAAATTGTTCAACTTTCCCGCCCCCTACCCCTGGGGCGAACCCGACACGCTGATGTTGATCGGCGGCACGATTGAAGTCGTCGGCGGTGTGCTGGTGATGATCGGCCTGTTCACGCGCTACGCCGCGTTTATCTGCAGCGGTACGATGGCAGTCGCCTACTGGATGTTCCACGCACCACAGGCGAGCCCGATTTTTCCGCTGCTGAACGACGGCGATCTCGCCATCCTGTACTCGTTCGTTTTCCTTTACATTGCCTGTCGTGGCGCGGGCGTCTGGAGCGTCGACTCGGCGCGATCGAAATAAACCGTTTCGACGCGCGGATGTCGAGTCAGGGTTCAGGAATAAAATAGTCGTCCCAGCGCTTGTCCAGTCGTTTGATACCCTCGCGGATCGACACCGCGCGGAGCCCTTCCGCGCTCTCTTCTACCAGACCCAGTCTGATCAGCTTTTGCAGCGCGTCGTCGATCTCGAAATCGATCGAACAGGACCAGCGGGACTCGAACCAGTGTTCGATCGCCTGGTCCAGTTCCTGCCTGGTCAGGGCCTGCGAACTGTGCAGTAAAAAGTAGTAGCCGAGGATCGCTTCCTTCGATTCTTCCTCCTCGGCATCGTCGACGATGCGGTAAAACACCCCGGCGTTATTGTCGAGATTCTTGAAGTACAGGTTTTGCGTCAGCGCCTGCATGAAGCGCAGCTTGCGATTCTTGAAATTGTTAAACTGTTTCCACAGGTAGCCACCGAGCGCCGCCGCGCCGGCGAGTAAGGCCATCAGGCTGGCCTGGTTCAGCTCGGCTGGCTGGTTGTGCACCCCGAGCCAGTAGCCGACGAGCGAGCCGAGCAATACCAGCGAGGCGCCGAGCTTGGTCGTCAGGACAACACCGCCGCTGACTAACGCGGGCACCCCGATCAACAGCTTGTCCGTCAGGCGCATGCGCACGCGCGTGTTCGGGAACAGCATCTCCAGATCGGCCTTGGGCACATTGCGAAACAACTTGAGCAAAGTCGCACCGGCGCGGCAACTCGCAAAATCGTCTTTCGCGCGGACAAAATCGTCGCGCATTCGCAGGTAGACCACGACCCGCTCGTAGTTAACGAACTCGATTTCCTGCTTGCGTAGACCGAACCAGCTGCTAAGGGTCTCGCGCTTGCGCGATTCACCACGAGCAAACAGCGACACCTCGGAAAAATCCTCGAAATCGACCTGCAGGCGAATTTTAAACAGCGACGATTCGGTCAGTGCCTGGTTCAGCTCAGCCTCGGTAACGCGCTCATAATTCGCGGCCTCGAGCAAACCATCGAGCAATTCGACAAAGGACTCGCCGCCTTCCGCTGCGTCAAACTTCGGGCTGCGCGTGTCGGTGTCCGGGTCGAGCTCTGCATAAGCGTTCTTCAAGCCCTCGACGATCTGGTGAAACTCGAAGTGAAACACCTGCTCCAGCATCCGCACCAGCTGGCGGAAATCGTCGGCGTCGGCGCCGAGCCGATCCTCGCGCAGGCACATCTCGACGATATGCTGGCGCCGAAACGGGATGAAACGAAATTTACGCTCGGCCGGATTCATCCAGCAACGCGGGACGAACCGCGAGCGACACGGCGCGCGCGGCATCGCGGGCTGGCGAGGTAACGGGGCGGACCAATCAGTTGATTGCCTTACGCGCGAGCATTTCCTCGACCAGCTCATCGTCGCGCAATTGCAGGTGATAGCCCAGGTTTTCGAGGTTTTCGAGTACCTCGCCGGCATCTTCCTTGGCCAGCGACCGGTTCTTGGTCAGATCGAAGCTGAAGCTGAATTCGGGCGGACCGAATACGCGCAGCAGATCGTCCGGCAATACCGAAAAATCGTCCTTGTCCAGCAGGTACAGGTAAGTGTCGAGCTTGCGATTA
>JBFGQE010000102.1:0-9023 GCA_041564355.1 Gammaproteobacteria bacterium
AAGCGGACGGCCTCCGACTACCGGGGCGAGCGTATAGCCCCCGGGAGTGCGCATGATGGTGATACCCTTTTCCTCGGCCTCAGCACCCAGTTCGCGGAATGCCTGTTCCTGCCGATCCTGCAATTCCTGCTCGATCTCCTGGCGCCGATTATGATATTCGTCGCTTTGAAAAGAGGACGGTAATGCGGTCAGCAGATCCTCGACCAGCGACTCCATGTCGCGGCGCAGGCGTTGTCCCATTCCGGCGGGCAAGCGAAGTATGCCCGGCTTTTGCGGGTTATCGAAATTGTTGACGTAACACCAGTCCGCCGGGGCTGCCCTCGTTTGCGCATGCCGGGATAGCATTTGCCGGACCAGCTCGTGCTTGCCAAATCCCGAATCTCCAACCACGAACAGGTTAAATCCAGGTTGCTCGATATCGACACCGAATTCAATCGCTTCGAGAGCACGTTGCTGGCCGGGCGGATGCGCCAGCGGTTCGAGCTCGTCCGTGCTTTTGAATTTAAGCCCACGCAGGGTACAGGCTTGATAAAGTTGATCGGCGCGTAGCGCCCTGATTTTTCCGCTAGCCATTATCGAAGAGTCGCGCAATCCGCTCCGGCCAATGCCGATCTGGATCAATTTTATCGTTTATATTTTCCAGATTGAAGCAATCGTCCGAGCATTGCCTGGTTTTTGGCGTACGGAAGCCGTCTGTGCCGGGCATAATCCCGGCCTCGCGATATTTTACCGGCCGGCTCGGGAGCCCGCCGGATCTAACAAAAAGGCCGAAATCGCGGTGCGCAGCAGGCAATAAATAGCCCCGCCGAAGCGGGGCCTTTGGTCGTTGGACACTTCAGTGGGCTGAAGTATTCCACCGTCGCGAGCGCCGCGAGAGCAAGGCGCATTTTCCGGCGAAGGCCCGAGCGCACATATCGGTGCGTGAGGGTCTCGCCGTAAAATGCAACGCCGCTATCGCGGTGCGCAGCAGGTGGAATTACATCATGCCGCCCATTCCGCCCATTCCGCCCATACCACCCATATCAGGCATGGCCGGAGCGTCGTCCTTTGGCGCTTCGGCAATCATTGCCTCGGTGGTAATCAGCAGGCCGGCTACCGAGGCCGCGTTCTGCAGCGCGGAGCGAGCCACCTTGGTCGGATCGAGAATACCCATTTCGATCATGTCACCGTACTCGTCGGTCGCGGCGTTATAACCGAAATTACCCTCGCTCTCCTCGACCTTGTTGGTCACCACGGAAGCCTCGGCGCCCGCATTGGAGACGATTTGACGCAGCGGCTCTTCCATCGCCCGGCGGGTAATATCGACACCGATGTCCTGATCGTGATTGTCGCCCTTGAGATCGGTAATCGCGGCACGGGCGCGAATCAGCGCAACTCCGCCACCAGCGACCACGCCCTCTTCGACCGCGGCACGAGTCGAGTGCAACGCGTCTTCGACACGCGCCTTCTTCTCTTTCATCTCGATTTCGGTTGCAGCACCGACCTTGATCACGGCAACGCCGCCGGCCAGCTTGGCGAGGCGTTCCTGCATCTTTTCAGTATCGTAGTCCGAGGTCGACTCGGCGATTTGCGCCTTGATCTGGGCGATTCGGGCCTGGATATCTTCGGCCGAACCGGCACCGTCGACGATCGTTGTGTTTTCCTTGGTGATCGAAACCTTTTTCGCCGATCCGAGATCGTCGATGGTGGTTTTCTCGAGGCTCAGGCCGACTTCTTCGGAAATCACCTGACCGCCGGTCAGTACCGCGATGTCCTGCAGCATAGCCTTGCGACGATCGCCGAAACCGGGCGCCTTGACCGCGCAAACCTTGACGATACCGCGCATGGTGTTGACCACGAGGGTCGCCAGCGCTTCGCCTTCGATGTCTTCGGCGATGATCAACAGCGGCTTGCTCGCCTTCGCCACCGACTCGAGAATCGGCAGCAGTTCGCGAATGTTCGAGATCTTCTTGTCGAACAGCAGAATCAGCGGCTCTTCGAGTTCGGAAGACATGGTCGACTGGTCGTTGACGAAGTAAGGTGACAGGTAACCGCGGTCGAACTGCATACCCTCGACCACGTCGAGTTCGTTGTCGAAAGAAGTACCTTCCTCGACCGTGATAACGCCTTCCTTGCCGACCTTCTCCATCGCTTCGGCGATGATGTTGCCGACGCTTTCGTCCGAGTTGGCCGAAATCGTGCCAACCTGGGCAATCGCCTTGGTGTCCGAGCAAGGAGTTGAAATGCTTTGCAGGTGCTCGACCGCGGCGGCAACCGACTTGTCGATACCGCGCTTCAGGTCCATCGGGTTCATGCCCGCGGCAACCGCTTTCATGCCTTCGCGTACGATCGCCTGGGCGAGTACGGTGGCCGTGGTGGTACCGTCACCCGCGACGTCCGAAGTCTGCGAGGCGACTTCCTTAACCATTTGCGCGCCCATGTTTTCGAACTTGTCTTCGAGTTCGATTTCCTTGGCCACGGAGACGCCGTCCTTGGTAACGGTCGGCGCGCCAAAGCTCTTGTCGAGCACCACGTTGCGACCCTTCGGCCCCAGCGTTACCTTGACCGCGTTGGCCAGGGTATTAACGCCCTTGACCATGCGCGAACGCGCATCGTCGCTAAATCTAACTTCTTTTGCACTCATTTGAGTTATACCTCTTTAAAGTATCCGAATTATTCAACAACAGCGATGATGTCATCTTCACGCATGATCAGCAGTTCTTCGCCGTCAACCTTGATTTCGGTGCCCGAGTACTTGCCGAAGTAAACGGTATCACCCGGCTTCACTTCCAGTGCACGCACGTCGCCGGAATCGGTGATCTTGCCGTTGCCGACGGCCAGAATCTCACCCATGCTTGGCTTTTCGGTTGCTGTGTCGGGGATGACGATACCACCTGCCGTGGTCCGCTCTTCCTCTTTGCGCCTGACGATTACTCGATCATGCAGGGGACGAATGTTCATTGTTGCTACGCTCCGTAATTTTCGTTAATGATTTGCCACCGCCGGCGGTGGACCAAACACGTTGCCGCGAATTAGCACTCGCGTAATGAGAGTGCTAATAATATTCAGCGACTTTTCTTAGTCAAGCGAAATGGGGTGAATTTGGCGGGATTCAAGCCGAATTTCGGCAAATTGGCGGGATTATTGCGATTTTTTCCGGCGCACTCAATCGTCGCGTCGATACTTAACGCCCTCGATTACGTCCTGCTCGCGCGTCGAACCGGGGTGTTGCCCGGCCGCGGCCGATACGATCATGCGCTCCGCGATACGGCCCGCGAGCCAGATCCGGGTCGGCGGGAACAGCAGCAGGAAGCCGACCGCGTCGGTGAAAAACCCCGGGGTCAGCAGCAGGGCGCCGGCGACGACCAGGCCCATCCCCTCCAGGATTTCGCGCGCGGGCAACTCGTTTTCCTGCAGTTTCTGCTGCGCGCGCGTCAGCGTCGAAAGGCCCTGGATGCGCAGCAACCAGACGCCGATCACCGCGGTCAGGACGACCAGCAGTATGGTCCAGCCCGCGCCGATAACCTGTCCCACCTGGATCAACAGGTAGATTTCGACGATCGGAACCAGTAAAAATATTATCGCGAATAACGGAAACATAGGGTTAACCACGGGTTAACGGAAATTCAACTAAACTTGGAGTCTATTACCAGAGTTATAATGCGGTTTAAATTAGATATGGGTAGCATACCAGTTTATCAATCCTGCCCCGGTATTAACTTATGTCCAACTGCTACCTCGTTATCACTTCCTGGCCGGATCTCGACGGCGCCAAAATGCAGGCGCGCCGGTGGCTCGAAAAAAAACTGGCGGCGAGTGTAAACATTTTGCCACAAATGGACTCTATCTATTGTTGGAAAGGCGAACTGCGTGAAGGCACGGAGCACAAGATCATGATCAAGACCAGCGCCGCGCGAATCGATGCGCTCGAGCGTGAAATCAGAGCCGCTCATCCCTACGCCGTAGCCGAAATCCTGCATTTTAGGATAGACTCCGGGGCTGCCGAATACCTCGACTGGATACGACAATCGACCCGATGAACATCATTCGCAAACTCGCCGCGGTAACGCTTTTGTTGCTGACCGGCACCGGCGTTACGCTGCAGGCGCAGGAAGAGGAGTTGCTGCCGCCGGAGCAGGCCTTCGCGCTGACCGCGTGGATGCAGGATAATAGCGTCATTGCCGAGTACCGCATTGCTCCGGGATACTACATGTATCGCGAGCGCTTCGCGTTTGAAATCGAAGCCAGTGATACGCCGGCGCGTTTCGGCGCGGCCAGCATGCCGCCGGGAAAAATCATGGAAGACGAATTTTTCGGCAAGATGGAAACCTATCGTGATGCCGTGCGCATTCGACTGCCCCTCATTTTCGACGCCGCCGCGGCCACCGAACTCAGGGTCAAGGCGATGAGCCAGGGCTGCGCCGATATCGGGGTCTGTTACCCGCCGCAGAAGCAGGCGCTGGCACTGCAGATCGCATCCAGCGACGTGGTGCAACCGGTCCCGTGGGTTGCGGAAAATCCCGCGCCGGAGGCCAGCAGCCAAAACGTCGCCGAGTTGCAATCGCTGCTCGACGAGGTAACCGTTAATCTCGAGAAGCAGCAGGCTTCGCGGGTCGGCGCGGACGAGGGCGTCGGCGCGGTTGCGGTGCTGCAGGCGCTCGGCAACGAACTCGGCCTGGATGACGAGGACGAGATTTTACATCCTGACGAGGCGTTCATCCTGTCGGCTCGTCTCGATGCAAACAACATTATCCAGACCCACATCCTGCTGGCGAAAAATATTTACCTCTACCGGGACAAGATCAAGATCGCGCTGGTCGAGGGCACCGGCCACTCGCTGGGCCCGATCTCGGTGCCGCGCGGCAAGCAGAAGGACGACCCGTTTCTCGGCCCGATGGAAGTGATATACGACGAGGTCGGCGTTTCGATCCCGATCATTTCCGACGCCAACGCGAGCGGGCAATTCCGCCTGTCCTACCAGTACCAGGGCTGCGTCGAGGACCGTATCTGCTATCCTCCGGTGACCAAATACCTCGAGGTCGACACAGCCGCTGGCCTGATCAAAGTCAGTCACGAACGCGTTGACGGCAGTTCGGACGGCGTTATCAGCACCCCCGCGATCTCGGATCAAACCCCTGTCTCCGAACAGGAAACTTTCGCCCGCCTGCTGCAGGGCGGCAGCCTGCTGCTGATCGTCAGCTTATTTTTCATCGCCGGCATCGGCCTGACCTTCACCCCCTGCGTGTTCCCGATGATCCCGATACTGTCCAGCATTATTGCCGGCCAGGGAGAATCGATCACGACGCGCAAGGCCTTTGTACTGTCGCTGGTTTACGTTCTGTCGATGGCCGTCACCTATGCCACCGCCGGCGCAATCGTGGGCTTCTACGGCGCCGAATTCAACATCCAGATCTGGTTCCAGGACCCGGTCATCCTGAGCATATTCGCGGCAATCTTCGTCTTGCTGTCGCTGTCGATGTTCGGTTTTTACGAATTGCAAATGCCCAACGCGATCCAGTCGCGCCTTACCGCGATATCCAACAGCCAGCAGGGCGGCACCTTGATCGGCGTCGGCCTGATGGGTTTTTTCTCGGCGATTATCGTCGGCCCTTGCATTACCGCGCCGCTGGTCGGGGCTTTGCTCTTCATCTCGCAATCGCAGGACTGGCTGCTCGGCGGCCTGGCATTGTTCGCCCTCGGCCTCGGCATGGGCGTGCCGCTATTGCTGGTCGGGACCTCGGCGGGCAAGCTGTTGCCCCGCGCCGGCGGCTGGATGGACCGGGTCAAGGCCGCGTTCGGAGTCGTCATGCTCGGCGTCGCGATCTGGCTGCTGGAACGCATTCTGCCGGTGGGCGTGACCATGACGCTGATCGCCGCGCTGCTGGTTGCAACGGCGATTTACCTGGGCGCGCTCGATTCGTTGAGCGAGACCGCGTCGGGCTGGCGCCGCTTTGCCAAGTCGATTGGCCTGCTGGTGCTGATCTACGGGGTCGCTTACCTGGTGGGTGCGGCCGCCGGCAGCAGGGACCTGATTCAGCCGTTACGCGGCGTTATGGCTTCGCTGGGCACGCCCGAACAATCCGGACAGCACCTCGCGTTTCGCCAGATCAAGGGGCAACAGGGCCTGCAACTTGCTCTGAACGACTCGACGCGGCAGGGTCGCACGACGATGCTGGATTTTTATGCCGACTGGTGTATCTCGTGCAAGGAAATGGAACGCTACACGTTTACCCATCCGGAGGTCCTCGCCGCGCTCGATCAAACCACGGCGCTGCAGGCCGACGTGACCGCGAATGATGATATCGATACCAAACTGATGAGTTCGCTCGGCATTTACGGACCGCCGGCGATCCTGTTCTACGACACCGACGGCAACGAGATACGTCACCGCCGCGTGGTCGGCGAAATGTCCGGCGAGGAATTCGCCGCGCACGTCCGCGCCACCTTTCAGTGACCCGCCGCGACCTCGCCATCGGCGCCGTAGCGCTGTTTTCGCTGCTGGCCGGTATCGCCGCCTATCCCTTGCTGCAGGGGCCCACAACGCTCAAGCCGACGCCGGCGAAGGTCGATATCCCGCTGCAGGATATTCCGCTCAAGGAGCTCGACGGTCGCGAAACCCTGTTCCGCGACTGGCAGGGCGAGCTGCTGATCGTGAATTTCTGGGCGCCCTGGTGCGCGCCCTGTCGTCGCGAAATCCCGGCGCTGATCGAAATCCAACAGGAATACGCAGCGCGCGGGATCAAGGTACTCGGTCTCGCCTTCGACGGCGAGGACCCGGTGCGCCAGTTTGCCGCGGACTACGCCATCCCTTACCCGTTGTTTCTGGTCGACCAGCGCGGCGCGATGTACAATGCCGTATTCGGCAATCGAAGCGCCAGTCTGCCATTTACCGCCCTGCTCGACCGCGACCTCAAGATCAGATTCAGTCACAATGGGGAAGTCAGCGCGCAACGGTTGCGCGTCGAACTCGACAAGATTCTGTAAACCCTTCGAATTTCGAAAATTACGCTTTGTGCGTCAAACTTCGGCAATCTGGGGCGCAAATGACGAAAACTGGACTCTATCGTGTCGATATGTGAGAATCGCCGTATTCCTCAGTTCAATCCCGGGACTAGCCGAAGATGACAAAAATTCTGGTATTGCACGGCCCCAATCTAAACCTGCTGGGAACACGCGAACCGGAAATCTACGGTGCCGATACGCTGGTTGCAATCGATCAGAACCTGCTGCAGATGGCGTCGCAAAACGGGGTCGAGCTGGAAACTTTTCAGTCCAACCTCGAAGGCGAGCTGGTCAGCCGAATTCAACAGGCCGCGACCGACGGCATTCAGTTCATTATCATCAATCCGGCCGCGTTTACGCACACCAGCATCGCGCTGCGCGATGCGTTTCTGGCGACGGAAATACCTTTCGTCGAGGTACACCTGTCCAATGTTTTTGCGCGCGAAGAATTCCGCTCGCATTCCTACCTGTCGGATATCGCGCTCGGTATCATCAGCGGCTTCGGCAAAAACAGCTACCTGCTCGCGTTCGAAGCAGCCATTATTTATTGCAAACAAGTCAGCCCATCGGAGTCCGCATAAATGGATATTCGCAAAATAAAAAAACTGATCGAACTGCTCGAAGAGTCCGGTATCGCAGAGCTGGAGATCAAGGAAGGGGAGGAGTCGGTTCGCATCAGCCGCCAGACTTCCACCGTGGTCCAGACGCTGGCCGCGGCACCGGCACCGATGGCGGCCGCGGCCCCCTCCCCCGTCCCGGGTGACGGTGGCAGCACGAAAACGCCCGCGCCGGAAAAAGCCGAAGCGATCAGCGGACACCAGGTGAAATCGCCGATGGTCGGTACCTTTTACGCTTCGGCGTCACCCACCTCCGGACCATTCGTGACTCCGGGGCAACAGGTCAGTGTCGGCGATACCCTGTGTATCATCGAGGCTATGAAGATGATGAACCAGATCGAAGCGGACAAGGCCGGCACGATTCGTTCCATCCTGGTCGAAAACGGCAGCCCGGTCGAATTCGACCAGGTTCTGTTCATTATCGAGTAAGCGTCAGATGCTGGAAAAAATTCTGATTGCCAACCGGGGCGAAATCGCGCTGCGCATTCTGCGCGCCTGTCGCGAGATGGGTATCAAGACGGTTGCGGTGCACTCGACCGCGGACCGGGACCTCAAACACGTCAGGCTGGCCGACGAGTCGGTCTGTATCGGCCCGCCCTCGTCGCTGGAGAGTTACCTGAATATTCCGGCCCTGATCTGCGCCGCCGAGCTCACCAATGCCGACGGTATCCACCCCGGTTACGGTTTTCTCTCGGAAAACGCCGAGTTCGCCGAGCAGGTCGAGTCCAGCGGGTTCAAGTTTATCGGCCCGGGGGCCGAAGCGATTCGCATGATGGGGGACAAGGTCGCCGCGATCAAGGCGATGAAAGAAGCCAAGGTCCCGACGGTACCGGGTTCGGATGGCCCGCTCGACGACGACAAAGCGCGCAATCTCGAACTCGGCCGCAAGATCGGATACCCGGTTATCATCAAGGCCGCTGGCGGCGGCGGCGGACGCGGCATGCGCGTCGTGCACGCCGAGGGCAGCCTGCTGAACGCGATCCAGTTGACGCGTTCCGAAGCGGCCGCGGCATTCAATAACGATACGGTCTACATGGAGAAATACCTCGGGGCGCCAAGACATATCGAGATACAGGTACTGGCCGATTCGCACGGGAACGCGATTCATCTCGGCGAACGCGATTGTTCGATGCAACGCCGTCACCAAAAGGTCGTCGAGGAAGCGCCAGCGCCGGGAATTACGCCGGAGCAGCGCGAGATGATCGGCACGCGCTGCGCCAAGGCCTGCATCAAGATGGGCTACGAGGGCGCCGGTACTTTCGAGTTCCTCTACCAGGACGGCGAATTCTATTTCATCGAGATGAACACCCGGGTGCAGGTCGAACACCCGGTGACCGAGATGATCACCTGGGTCGACATCATCAAGGAACAGATTTCGATCGCCTCCGGCAACCGGCTGCGTTACGACCAGGACGACATCCAGAT
>JBFGQE010000103.1:0-8888 GCA_041564355.1 Gammaproteobacteria bacterium
CGGCGCGTTCGCTTACGAGCCGCGGCGCGAATACCGTCACGTCGCGATCGTCGACGACATCGTCACCAGCGGCGCCACGGCCGACGAAATCACGAAAATTCTGCACCGCGCCGGCGTCGACCACGTCGAAATCTGGGCCCTCGCCCGCACCATCCACCGCTGATCGGCACCTGACGGGGCGGACCAGAACGAAATTTAACCAATAGTTTTTATAGTTTTTGTTCAGATCAAAAACTATCGCAGATCAATAACTATCGGATGCCGCAAACCGAGCGGGCGCCCGAGTTTTTGATCTGAACAAAAACTATTCGCGCGGCTCAGGGGTGGAAGTTGATTTCCTGTTGGCTGATTTTTTGCTGCCAGATTTGCGGGCCGGTCTGGTGCACCGATTCGCCGGTGTGGTCGACCGCGACGGTGACCGGCATGTCATCGAGTTCGAACTCGTAGATGGCTTCCATGCCGAGATCCTCGAAGGCGACGACCTTTGCACCCTTGATCGCCTGCGCGACGAGGTAGGCCGCGCCGCCGACCGCCATCAAATACACCGACTCGAACTCGCGGATCGCGTCGATCGCCGTCGGCCCGCGCTCGGCCTTGCCGATCATGCCGAGCAGGCCGGTTTTTTCCAGCATCGTCCGGGTGAACTTGTCCATGCGCGTCGCCGTGGTCGGGCCGGCCGGGCCGACGACCTCGGTGCCGATCGGGTCGACCGGGCCGACGTAGTAAATAAATCGCCCCTTCATGCTGACCGGCAGCGGTTCGCCTTTTTCGATCAGGTCGACCATGCGCTTGTGCGCCGCGTCCCGCCCGGTCAACATTTTGCCGGACAGCAGCAGCGTGTCGCCCGGCTTCCAGTTTTTGACCTCGTCGCGCGTGACCGTGTCCAGATTGACGCGGCGGACGTTGTCGCCGGTTTCGCGGGTGACCTCGGGCCAGTCTTCGAGTTTCGGCGGCTTCAGCTTCGCCGGTCCGCTGCCATCGAGGGTGAAGTGCGTGTGCCGCGTCGCGGCGCAGTTCGGGATGATCGCGACCGCCTTGTTGGCCGCGTGCGACGGGTAGTCTTTAACCTTGACGTCCATCACCGTGGTCAGGCCGCCGAGTCCCTGGGCGCCGATGCCGAGGCGGTTGATCTTGTCGTAGAGTTCGAGGCGCAGCTCCTCGCTGCGCGTGCCGGCACCGCGTTTCTGCAGGTCGTGAATATCGATCGGCTCGAGCAGCGCCTCCTTGGCCAGGATCATCGCCTTTTCCGCGGTACCGCCGATGCCGATACCGAGCATGCCGGGCGGGCACCAGCCGGCGCCCATCTTCGGCACCATTTCGAGCACCCAGTCAACCACTGAATCGGACGGATTCAGCATCGCGAACTTGGACTTGGCCTCGCTGCCGCCGCCCTTGGCGGCGACGTGTACCTCGACCGTGTCGCCCGGAACGATCTCGTAGTGAATCACGCCGGGCGTATTGTCATTGGTGTTCTTGCGGGCACCGTCCGGGTCATCCAGGATCGACGCGCGCAGCACGTTGTCCGGGTGCAGGTAGGCGCGGCGTATGCCCTCGTTGACCTGGTCCGTTACCGACATATCGCCCTCCCATTGCACGTTCATACCGACGCGCAGGAAAACGGTGACGATGCCGGTATCCTGGCAGATCGGCCGGTGACCCATCGCGCACATGCGCGAATTGATCAGGATTTGTGCAATCGCATCGCGCGCCGCCGGATTCTGTTCGCGCTGGTAGGCCTCGTCCATCGCGCGGATGAAGTCCACCGGGTGGTAATAGGAAATGTATTGCAGCGCGTCGGCGACGCTGTCGATCAGATCGTTTTGCTTGATGACGGTCATGGAAATCACCGGATCAATTACGGATTGGCGAATGATAGCGTCATTCCGGCGAAAGCGGGAATCTTTCAACCGCGAGGAAACCGGGGAGATCACCCAACCCGGGGTCGGAGCACAATTTTCTGCGTCCTCTTCACGACAACGCCATTAACCGCAAAAAATTTTGCTCTGCCCCCTTCGAAGGGAGACTCCGGATATATCAAAACGGCCAGACGATCAAAATCATCGGCAGGGACACGGCGATCACGATGATCTCGAGCGGCAGGCCCATGCGCCAGTAGTCGCCGAAGCGATATCCGCCCGGCCCCAGGATCAGCGTATTGTTCTTGTGCCCGATCGGCGTCAGAAAGGCGCAGGACGCCGCGATCGCGACCGCCATCAGGAATGGGTCGGGGTTTACCTCGAGACGTTGCGCGATATTGATCGCGATCGGCGCGGCGATAACCGTGGTCGCGGTATTGTTGAGCACGTCGGACAGGGTCATCGTGACCGCCATCAGCAGGCCGAGCACGACTACTGGACCGTAGGCGGCGGCAAAATCGATGATTTGCTGCGCGAGCAGCGCGGTACCGCCGGAAGCCTCGAGCGCCGCCCCGATCGGAATCATCGAGCCCAGCAACACGATTACCGGCCATTCGATCGACGTGTAAATTTCGCGCAGCGGTACGATATTGAAACCAACCATCGCGATACACACCAGCGCCAGCGCCTCGGGCAGGTGCAGCAGGCCCGAGGTCGCCGCCGCGATCGCCAGCGCAAAGCTCGCAACCGCGATCCATGCCTTTTGCCGCTGCACCACCTGCAGGTCGCGCGCCTGCAGCGGCAGGCAGCCGAGCCAGGCGACAATTTCGTCCATGCGCTCGGTCGGACCGAGCATCAACAGCACGTCGCCGGCGCGCGTATCGAGCTTGCGCACCCGGTCGCGAAACGTTCTGCCCCGTCTCGACACGCCGAGCACGGTCACGCCGAAACGGGATAACAGGCGCAGGCTCAGCGCGCTGCGCCCCTCGATACGCGCGTTTTCGGTAACCACTGCTTCGACCAGCGACAGGTCATCCATATTCTGTCGTTCGCGTTTTTCCGCGCCATCGTACTCGAGCTGGTGTGCGCCGACGAACGCGTCGATATGCTCCGCGTCGGCCTCGATCACGAGCAGGTCGCCCGCGCGAACGAGTTCGCGGCGCGCGCCGCCGGGCAACCTTTTGCCGCTGCGCACGAGACCGATAATCGCGATGTCCTCCTCGTCAGCCGCAGCGTCGAGGTCGCGCAGGCGCTGGCCGATCATGCCCGAATCCTTGCCGACGCGCACCTCGGCGACATAGTCTTCACGGGGCGACTCGATCGGCTTGCGGTCGGCGCCATCGGCTTCCGGGATCAGGCGCCAGCCGATCGTGACGATGAACAGCACGCCGGCCAGTGCGACCACCAGGCCGACCGGCGAGAAATCGAACATGCCGTAGGGCTCGCCGATGGCTTCCTCGCGGAAGCTCGCGATGATGATGTTGGGCGGCGTGCCGATCAGCGTGATCATGCCGCCGAGAATAGAGGCAAAGGACAGCGGCATCAGGCTCAGTCTGGCGCTGCGTTTGGCTTTCTTCGCGGCCTGGATGTCGATCGGCATCAGCAATGCCAGCGCCGCCACGTTATTCATGACCGCGGATAATATCGCGGCAACCCCGGACATCACGCCGATATGCGCGAACAACGAGCGGCCAGCATCGATGACACGGTTTGCAATCAGCTCGATCGCGCCCGAGTTGGATAACCCGCGGCTGACGATCAACACCAGCGCGATAATCACGGTTGCGTGGTGACCAAAACCGGAGAAAGCATCTTCCTGCGGCACGACCCCGATCACGACCGCGACGATCAGCGCGCCGAACGCGACCAGGTCGTAGCGAATCCTGCCCCACACCAGCAGCGCGAAGACGACGCCGAGCAACGCGAACAGCAAAACCTGGTCGGAGATCATTCCCATCGAAAAATCCTCGCGCCGATAACCAGCAGGATCGCGCTGGAGATACCCAGCACGAGCAGATGGTCGGCAATCTGGACCAGCCCCTCACCGTCGATCATGATCGCGCGCGCAGCCTCGGTGACGTGCGTCAGTGGCAGCAATAGTGCGAACTGTTGCATCAACGGGTGCGCACCCTCGAGCGAAAACCAGACCCCGGAGAGGAACATCATCGGCCAACTGAACAGGTTTAGCACGCCGTTGGCTACTTCTTCGCTGGAGATGCGCGCGGCGACTACCAGGCCGCAACAGATCAGGTTGACGCAACCCAGCACGAACACCAGCAACAGGTCGAAGTAAGAGCCATCCATGCGGAAACCGATGAAGTAATCCATGCCGACGAAAATTGCGACATTGACCACGAGCAGCACCCACAGCCTCGAGGCGATTTGCGCGGTCAGAAATTCCATCGCCGTCACCGGGGTTGCCTGCAGGCGCTTGAGCACGCCGAACTTGCGGTAGCGCACGATGACGTAACCGATGCCGAACAGTGCTCCCCACATGATATTCATGCCGATTACGCCGGGGATGACCCAGTCGAGATATCGGACCTCGTCGCCCTCGACCAGGTTTTGCCGCAGGCGTTGGCTCGAATCGGCGTAAGCCGCGATCAGCAGCTTTTCGACGATGTAGCCGCCGGGCGAGGTGCTGTTGATCCAGTATCGCTGCGTTGCGGGCTCGAACAGCATGTCGATCTGGTGGCGCTCGACCTTGCGCAGGTTGGGCTCGATTTCATCGAACTCGATGAACTTGATGAAGCGGGTCTCCTTGAAAGCGGCCGCGGCACCTTCGAGGGCGCCGGCGTCGACCAGTCCAACCTTGAACTTTTCCGGGTTATCCTCGGTAAACGCGTAGGCGAAAACGATTATAATTGCGATCGGCAAAAACAGGTTCCAGGCCAGCGACGAGCGATCGCGGAAGAACTCGAGATTGCGGGCGACGAACAGCGCGTAGATTCGCTTCCACATCAGGCGCGCAATTCCTTTCCGGTGAGCTCGAGAAACAGGTCTTCGAGATTGCGCGAGCGGATGCGCAACCGGTTAAGCGGTATATCGAACTGTAACAGGTGTTCGATCGTCTTGTTGACGTCGCCGGTCACGATGTGCGCGCTGTCGTTACGGTAGATCGCGTGGAATTCGCGCTCGCCGATTTCGCGCGGGATGTCCGACTGGTGCAGCTGCACGACGACGTCGTCGAAATGCGCCGCGAGCAGGGCGTCCGGTGCGTCGTGCGCAATGACGCGGCCATGGTCCATGATCGCGATTTCGTCGCAGAGTTCGTAGGCTTCCTCCATGTAGTGCGTAGTCAGCAGGATCGTCGCGCCCTGCTCCTTGACCGCGAGCACTTCCTGCCACAGGTTGCGCCTCGATTGCGGGTCGAGCCCGGTGGTCGGCTCGTCGAGAAACAAAATCTTCGGCTTGTTGATCAACGCCATCGCAAGCAGCAGGCGCTGTTTCTGCCCGCCCGACAGCTTGCGCGAATCGCGCTGCAGAAACTCACCCAGCGCGTAGCGCTCGGCGAGTTCCTCGATGCTTGCCGTTTCGGGATAAAATCGGCTGAACTGCAGCATGATCTCGCGCACGGTAATGAATTCCTGCAGCGCGGTCGTCTGGAACATGATACCGGCCTCGTTGCGAAACTGCGTCCCCAACGGCTTTCCCTGGTAGCGAATCGTGCCGGCATCCGGAATCTTGATGCCTTCCATCATCTCGATGGTCGTGGTCTTGCCCGCGCCGTTCGGTCCGAGCAGGCCGAAACAACTGCCCTGGCGAATCTCGAAACTGACATCGTCCACCGCGGTCAGCGCGCCGAAACGCTTGACCAGGTTGGAGACTTGCAGGATGACGGACATGGCTGACTCGGTTTGCGCGAGCGCAAAGTATAAACAGGGCTCGGGGCGAAAACTACCGCGTTGGACCAGGTGGTAGGCAAGCGCCTGTCATGCCCTTATACTCGCCGGCTTATGGGCGAAGAAATCCAGAAAACCGACTTCGAACAGGCCGACTTCGACAATTTCCAGGAAAAACTGGAACAGGAAACCGACCTGTTGCGCTCACTGTTCGAAAACAACTCCTTCGACAACCAGAGCCGCGTGCTCGGCTACGAGCTGGAGCTTTGCCTGGTCGATTCACAGGGCTTGCCGAGCCGGGTTAACACCCAGGTGATCGACGCGACCGCCAATCCGGCTTTCACCACCGAGCTGGCCCAGTTCAACATGGAAATCAATGGCAACCCGTTTGCCATCGGGGGTGACGTGCTGCAAAAGGTCGAGCACGACTTGCGCAACCTGTTTGCCCAGGCCGAAGCCGCGGCGCGCGAGCGCGATACCCGCATCGCGATGTTCGGCGTTTTGCCGAGCGTGGCGCGCGAGCACCTGAAGGCCGCCGACTACATGACCGGGCTGCATCGCTACGAGCAGCTCAACCAGCAGTTGCTCGCGATGCGCGGTCAACCGATTCACCTGGTGCTGGAGGGCGAGGAAACGCTGGACGTGGACAAGAACGACGTCATGCTCGAAGCGCTGGCGACCTCATTGCAGATACACTTCCAGGTGCCGTTCGACGAAATCGTGCCAACCTACAATGCCGCCCTGTGGTCGAGCATGCTGGTGCTGCCGGCGACCGCGAACTCGCCGCTGGTGATGGGCAAGTGCTGCTGGCAGGAGTCTCGCATCGGCATCTTCAAGCAGGCCGTGGATACGCGCAACCCGCAGGAGATCGAAGATCACATCATCCCGCGCGTGCATTTCGGCAAGCGTTACATCGACTCCCTGCTGGAGCTGTTCGAAGATAATTTCTACTACAGCCCGATCCTGCCCGAGGTGCTGGACCGCCCCGTGGCGGACATGCATCACCTGTCGCTGCACAACGGCACGATCTGGCGCTGGGTTCGGCCGATCGTCGATCGCAATCCGGACGGTCAGTATCACCTGCGCCTGGAACTGCGCGTGGTGCCGTCCGGCCCGTCGCTGATCGACACGCTGGCCAACCTCGCGTTTTATCTCGGCCTGACCGAGGGGCTCAAAATCTTCAGCCAGGCCGAGTTGACCGCGGTGCCCTACGCAACGCTCGAGGTCGATTTTTACCGCGCCGCGCGCGACGGGCTCAAGGCTGAGGTGCATTGGCTCGACGGCAGGGAACGGCCGGTAAAACAAATCCTGCTGGAGCACGGTGTACCGCTTGCCCGCGCGGGCTTGCAACGCCTCGGTATCGAAGATCACGGCGACTGGATCGACCTGATCGCGGCGCGCATCGACAGCGAGGCGACCGGCGCGGACTGGATTCGCAGCCACTGGAAGCAGCACGGCGACAGCGCCCGGCTGGTTTGCGACTATATCGACCAGGCGCAGTCCAATCAGCCGGTGCACTGCTGGCGGAGACCCGGCGCATGACGAAGAACTTCGATCGTCTGCAGGGGTTGCCCGACGGCTTTTTCGATATCGAGACCGCGAACATCCGCAGCCTGTTTCCGAACCCGACGCTGATCAATCTCGAAGGCGCCGACCCGAATCACCTGTTCGTTTCGATCCTGCTGCACGGTAACGAATACACCGGCCTGAAAGTAATGCAGAGAATACTCGCCGAGCAGGTCGACAATCTGCCACGCTCGATCCTGCTTTTCATCGGCAACGTGCGCGCCGCCGAGGCCAACCTGCGCTTTCTGCCGGACCAGGTCGACTACAATCGCTGCTGGCCCGGCACGCTGCTGGAACCGGGTCCAACCGCGCAAATGATGCGTCACGTGATCGAGATCGCGCACGGTTACCCGCTCTTCGCCGCGGTCGATATCCATAACAATACCGGTAAGAATCCCCACTATGCCTGTATCACCGACCCGCGCGCGGAAAACCAGAACCTCGCGGCGATGTTCAACCGCGTGGCAACGGTGTTTCACCACAAGGGGGTTTCGACCATGGCCTTCGACGGCATCTGCCCCGCGGTCACCCTCGAATGCGGCCTGCCCGGTGAGCCGGACGGTATCGAGCACGCCTGCCGCTTCATGCAAACCCTGTTGACGCTCGAATCCCTGTCGACCAGCTTTCCCCCGCGGGAAAAGCTGCACCTGGTCGAGTCACACCTGTCGATGGAAATCCCGGAGCAGATCAGCTTCGACTTCGATCTCGACGCCGATGTCGACCTGTGCTTCGAGCCGGACATCGAGAGTCGTAACTTCACCCTGGTCAATCCGCAGCAGGTGTTCGGCTATACCCGGGTCGAGCGCCCGGTATTGATCACCGACACCAACGGACACGACGTCACCGACGAAATCATCCGCGTCGAGAACGGCAAGATCTACCTCAACAACACGATGATGCCGGCGATGATTACCCGCGACAAGCTGGTGGTCCGTCAGGACTGCCTGTGCCACCTGATGCAGGATTACCTGCCCCTGCACGAGGCCGAGTACTAGCGCCCGGCCAGCTCCAGCTGGCGGCGATTCAACTCAACTCGCCGCGCGCGGGGTAGTCTTTTTCCAGGGCGAACTTGAGCGCGCCGTGTATTTCGCGAAAATGCGGGCGCGCGAACGGCATCGTGCTGACCTGGCCCCAGTACAACGTCTGGTCGGGACGCACGACAAACACGCCCGGCTCGCTGAACTCGGCGGGCTCCTCGATTCCGATCGAGGTCTTGCCGCGACCGGCGGAGCGGTGCAGGCCCCAGTCGCGCACCTGGTCTAGGCTCAGCGCATAAGCGATCCCGAGCCGGTCCAGGCCCCAGTCCTCGCGTGCCTGTTCGGCGCGCTCGCGGGTATCCTGGGAAAGCGCCAGCAGGGTCACGCCGATCTCGGCGAAATCATCGATCATCTTGTTCATTTCGGCGAGGTACTTGCTACAAATGGGACAGTGCAGGCCACGATAGAACACCAGCATGGTGAAATTCTCGGGCTTCTGCTCGGCGAGCGACCACGGGCCCTCGAGGGTCTCCACGTCCAGGGCTGGAACGGCTTCTCTCGGTTTCAATACATTCATCGTGCACTCCACGGATTGTTGATACGCATCAATTGGCGTCCAAGCCTACAGTGATAGGTTTACCTGGACA
>JBFGQE010000104.1:0-8853 GCA_041564355.1 Gammaproteobacteria bacterium
GAGCGCACACATTGTATGACAGAGCAGTCTGATTCATCGAGATCGCATTCACAACTTTATCGCGGATTCCATACTCCGGATTTCGCTGCGGTCCGAAAGCCTGTATTTTATAGCTCATGATCGAAACCGACTCGCGTCTCGCAAGCTTCCTCGGCATCGTCTTCGCGGCCACCATCAACGCGTATCTGATCGGCCTCATGGTCGCGCTCTACCAGTCGGGCGATCTGACCGAGCGCAGCCTGGCCGGCGTGGTCGTCACGCCCGCCGCCTGGCTGGTCATCACTTTCGTCGGATTCGGTAGCGAACGCCCGCGTCGTTTTTTCGCCGGCAATCTCGTCGTGGCATTGCTGGCGGGTGCCGCGATGCTATTGCGGACTTCGGGATGATCGAGTAAATGGATTACCCGCTACTGCGCACGGTGCACTCGTGGCTCGGCGTACTGCTGTCGACCTTCGTGCTCGTGATGGCCGTCAGCGGGATCATAGCGCTGTTTTTCGATGACTTGCAGATCTGGGAAAACCCCGGTCTCGCCAGGATCGATCTCGCACGGCAACAACCGCTCCAGGCGATCGTCGCTTCGCTCGCGGACGTCCACGATCTCGACCCCGCCCGGGGCCTGCATATCCGTCTCGCCACCGAGACCAGGCCGACACTCGGGTTCGAGCTGCCGCTCTCGGGCCAGGAGCAAAAGCTACGGCTCGAACTAGATCCCGTGAGCCTACGCCCCCTGCCATCTTCGGCGGAAGGACTCACAGCTTTCTTTCGAGACCTCCACGTTCGCCTGCAGCTGCCCGCACCCGGCGGTAACTACCTCGTCGGCGCATTGGGGTTCGTGATGCTGGCCCTGATCGCGACCGGCACGCTGCTGCACCGGAACGTCTTGCGCGCCCTGGTTACCTTGCGCACCCGACGCGGAGCGCGACCGCTGGTATCCGACACGCACAAGCTTCTCGGCCTGTGGGGTCTCGCGTTTCACCTGCTGATCACCTTCAGCGGCGCAACCATCGGCATCTCGCACCTGCTAGAGGCGGCTCTGGGCAATGCGCTCGAGCGCCTCGTAACCATCGAGGAGGCCCGTATGGCAAGACCGCCGCCGGCTCCGGGTCACGTCGCCAAACCCCTGATCGATCTGGACGATATTGTGCGCGGCGCCTGCGCGGATTTCGCCAGGGCCGAACCGAGCTACGTCATCGTCCGCGGCCTGGGTCTCGAGGCGGCCCGAGTCGAGGTCCGTTGCCGACTGCCGCGCGAACTCAGCCGCTACGCGACGTTTCGATTCGACGCGGCCAGCGGCCAGCGTCTCGACGAGTTCGTCATGCACCGCGACGGCACGATGTTCGGGCGAATGTTCGAAGCGATCGTGTTCTTGCACGTCGGCGATTTTTTGAGCACGTGGTTGCGGATGGCGTACCTCGCTCTGGCCGTATCACTCGCTATGCTTGCAGTCAGCGGCTCGCTGATCTGGGTCGTCGCACGCTTTGACTCGAACCGGCGATTCGATCCGGGTTCACGCCTTTTACTCGGCACGCAGCTCGGCTTTCTCCTCGCTGTCGCGACCGTGATCCTGCTCTATCGGCTCGACGCAATCTCGTTTGGCGTATTCAAAACATATGCTTTCTTACCCTATACCTGGCTGTTTATAATCGCCTGGGGGGCAGTCATCGCGTATTTCTGGCACGTAGAATCACTCGTCGTTTCGGTGCGACGAGTCCTCACCGCAACCGCGCTCCTGATACTTTCGGGGGCGGTAACGAATCTTCTTTGGACCTGGCAGGCTGTCGACGAAATTAGCGCGCCGGCCGTTCGCGCGGTGGTCGTTCCGGACCTGTTGCTCGGCCTGTTTGCCGGCTTGATTCTGTTCGCCCGTCGAATCCTGCGGGCAGCATAACGAGTCTCCGGTCGTCACGCGACCGATCAATGCTGACGCGCGGCCACTCTCGAGCCAATTCGCACAATGGGTCAGGGAGCTTGCGGTTCAGCGAACAATGGGTTCGATCGAAGTCGTATCCTTGGCCGTCGGAGTCGTTCCGTAGCGTTGGTCCAGCCATGCCACGAGACAGGCAAGCATGCGTTCCCGGTCAAGGGTCAGGGTGTAGGTATGGTCCATTTTGCCGAAGTAGCGCACTTCGAGCAGGTCACGAAAATCCGTGCCGGCAAAACAGTCGCGGAACTGGCGCTCGTAATTCACGTAGTAGTACATCCCGCCCGAATAGATGAACAATAGATGGACACCGCGCGCCACCATCGCTTCAAGATCCCGTCTAATTTCGTCTTGCACTGGCATTTCCCAGTAGTAGATGCCTTCGGTAACACCGAGATCCGACTGCCGCTCGCCCCGGTCGAACAGCGCGGCGACTCGCTTGGCGAGCTTTTCCGAATCGAACAGGCTGGAGCAAAAGTCGATCAGGCGATTGAAATAAAATCGGCGCGTCGGATAGATATATCCGTCGAGCATGACCGCGGCCTTGACGCGCGGATCGTCGCGCGCCGCCAGATGAGAATTCATCGCTCCGGTGCAAAGACCGACGGATACGAACTCACTGATCCCGTAGCGCTTTTCAATCGCGTCCATAGCCGCACCGAGATCGTGCAGCGTGCGTTCATGATGGCTCTCGACGGAGGGATAGTTCACACTGTCGCCGATGTTCGACAGGTCGAAACGGCAGACCAGGTAGCCGCGTCGGCTCAGCGCTCTCGATAAATCGACACCCATTCGGTAAGGCCCGACGCGGTGGATCAACCCGGCATTAAGCACCAGGACCGCGGGTCTTTTTGCATCGATCTCGCCGGGCTCGCCGATTATACCCAACAGGCTATTGTGCTGGCCGAAGTGAATGACTTTTTCGTCGGGCATCAATTTGACCTAGGTCGTTCGCGATAGCAACCGGGATACGATGGTTCCGAGAATCTCGGCGGGCATGAGCATGTCGTCGAATTTTTTCAGATTCGTCCACTGGCCCGGTCCCGGCACCAGGACGTAATTCGGCAATCCCGGCCGCGGTTCACGATGTTTCAAATACGCCTGGTAGTCCTCGCGTTCCTCGGAAACAATCATATCGATCACGCGATTGGATTCGTCGAATCGACTCGGCAACTTCGTTTGCCGAATTTGTTCGAGCAATTCGTCGGGAACCCTGAATCCCAGCAATTCCGTCGCCCCCTGGTGAAAGACGGGCCGTCTTCGCACCGGATAACGATCCGAATCGACCAGCATGCTCGTATGCATCTTTTCGAGTTCCTCGATATAGCTTGCACCGTCGATTACCGGATCCCACAACAGCGTCTTGGCAATTCGGTTCGAGCCGTGAAGCGCTGCCAGCGTGGCTCCGAAGCGCAAGCCGACCAACGTAATAGAACGGGCACCCGATAACTCGAAGAGTTCCGTCTCCGCCAGCGCTATACTTTCACGCCAGTCCTGCAGGCCGGTTTCGGCCAGGGTACCGGAGGAATCACCGGTGCCCGCATAGTCGAATCTCAAAACGTGACAACCCACCTGGGCGAGTTGCTCGGCAAGTTGGCGCAACGCCCGATGTGCTCGAATGTACTCCTGGAACAACGGATTGCAAATCAGCACGGCGAGCTTGCCTTCGGTACCGTCCAACGGCGGATGGTAAACGCCGAATAGTCGCGTCCCCGGTGGGCCGAAGAAAGCTGCTTCCATCGGCGGCGCCTAATCCCGGACCGCCGAACCAAACACGGATTTGAATTTCTGCGAAACGCTGCCGGTCGGCGAGCCCTGTTGCATTTCTTCGCCGGCCGGCTGCTCCTCGTTCTCGGCGGTGATTCGTGCCGCGATTTGCCCGAGCGTATCCATGACGACCGAGCGCAACTCGAGCTTGATGCCGCTGCGCTGCCTGACCATCGCGATGACCTTGATCGAAAGCAGCGAATGCCCACCCAACTCGAAGAAATTGTCATTAATCCCGATCGCATCTACTTTCAGAACTTCGCGCCACACCTGTGCAATCAATTTCTCGGCCTCGGTTTGCGGCGCAACCTTGTCTTCATTTCGCACACCGATATTGTACGGTTCCGGCAATGCCAATCGGTCGATCTTGCCATTCGGGGTGAGCGGCAAATCCTCGAGTTCTACGTAGTGCTGTGGCAGCATGAATTCGGGCAATTGGGAACGCAGGTATTTTCGCAGCGCGGGTACGGTCACATCGGCGGCAGTATCGATGACGTAGTAGGCAACCAGTCTGGAGTCGCTTTCGGCGACCGTCACCAAATTGACTACCGCCTGCGCAATGCCGGAAAAGCCGGCCAGCGTGCTTTCGATTTCACCCAACTCGATTCGAAATCCACGAAGCTTCACCTGGTTGTCGAATCGGCCATAATATTGCAGGTTGCCGTCCGCCAGAATACGCACGAGGTCGCCAGTACGATATGCTCGCTTGCCGGCGATCGCGACGATGTCCGTGACGAACCGCTCTTGCGTCAAAGACTCCCGGTTCAGATAACCACAGGTCACACCGTCGCCGCCGAGAAACAGTTCGCCCCGCACCCCGATCGGCTGCTGCTGCCCGTCCGAACTCAGGACATAGGCTTGCGTGTTGGCGATAGGCTTTCCTATGGCGACGTGTCGCGAAGACCCAAGCCGGTGAATCGTGGACCAGATCGTGGTTTCGGTCGGACCGTAGAGGTTCCAGACTTCACGCGAACAAGCGTTCAGAGACTCGGCCAAATCCGGCGTTAAAGCCTCCCCACCGCAAAGAATCCGCACATTGCCACGATTCCGCCAGCCGGCGCTCAACAATAGCCGCCAGGTCGACGGCGTCGCCTGCATCAGCGAGATGTCGCCGGCATCGAGACGTTCTGCCAATGCCTGACCGTCCGCCGCGGTATTGCGATCCAGGATTTCCACCGTGGCGCCAGTAACGAGCGGCAACATCAATTCCAGGACCGCAATATCGAAGGACAGCGTCGTTACCGCAAGCAGCTTTTCATCGGCCTCGATGCCGGGTTTTTGCGCCATGCTCGAGAGAAAATTGAATACCGAACGGTGCGGTACCATGACGCCCTTTGGCCTGCCCGTCGAGCCAGAGGTGTAGATGACATAGGCCAGGTCATCGGGCTCGGGCCCGGCAACGATGCTATCCTCGGCGTCGCGCTCCTCCGGGACTTCGCCATCGTCGAGCAGAATCAGCGAACAACCCGGGGGTATCGGTTCGGGCGGCAGACCCGTCTCCGAGACGAGGTGGCGGACCGCCGCGTCGTCGAGAATGTACTGAATCCTGTCCGGGGGATAAGCGGGATCCAGCGGTACATAGGCCGCACCGGTCTTGAGAATTGCCAGCATCGATATGACCATGTCTGCCGTTCGGTCGACGCAGAGACCAACCAGGTCGCCCCGCTCGACGCCACGCGCACGCAGCCTGCCGGCGAGAAGATTGGCTCGCTGCTCGACTTCGGTAAAGGTCAACTGCCGCGTCTTGTCGATAACTGCCGTTTCGTCGGGAGTCCGCGCCACCTGGTTCGCAAACATTTCCTGCACGCAAAGTACCGGGCCGAAATCGCGTTCGGTGCGATTCCAGTCATCGAGCTTTCGCTGCTCCGTTTTATCAAGAATGTTCTGGTGGTTGATCGGCAGATCGATTTGCTCGGCAATATTCTCGAAGATTCGGCGGTAATGTGCGAGCAGGCGGGAAATCGCATCGGCCTCGAATCGATCGGTGTCGAAGGTACACGACAACAGGAAGCCATTGCCCGGCTCGACGCCAATGGTCAGCGGGTAGTTCGTTTGCTCACGGGTATCGACGTTGCAAATTTCGAAATCGAGGCCAAGTGACTGCGTATCCTGGGCCGGATAGTTTTCGAAAATCAAAATTGAATCGAACAAAGCCTGTCGAGGCGGCACGTCACTGACTTTTTGCACCTCGGCTAGAGGACAGTACTCGAATTCTCTCGATTCGACTTGCTGCGCCTGCAACTCGTCGAGCCAGGCAGCAGCCGACCGGGTCGAATCGATGCGCACGCGCACCGGGACGGTGTTGATGAATATACCGACCATGTTTTCGATATCGGTAATATCTGCCAGGCGACCCGATACCGTGCTGCCGAACACGACGTCGTCTTCGCCGCTGTAACGACTCAGCAGGTAGGCCCAGGCTCCCTGGGCTATCGTGTTGAGGGTGATTTTCCGCGACCGGGACAGTTCCTGCAGTCGTTGCGCAGTGTCCGCTTCGAGTCTGATGCCGAGCCGGTGATAACTCGTGCCGGTTGCCAGCGAACCCGGTTCCGTCACCTCGCCGATCGCCGTGGTCGCGCGGAACCCGGCCAGTTGGCTACGCCAGTAGTCGAGAGCCCGCTGCTTGTCCTGCCGGTCGAGCCAGGCAATGAACTCGCCGTAAGGCGGCGGCGACGACAACGCTGGCTCATCGCCTTTGCAATAAGCTACGTAGGCCCGGTAGACGGAGTCCATGACGATGGCGCCCGACCAGCCGTCGAGCAAAATATGGTGGAAACTCCAGACGAACACGTACGCGTCGTCGGCCGTTCGTAACAGGGCTATTCGCATCAGGGGCGCACGTTTCAAATCGAAGCCACGCGCGACGTCTTCGCGCAGAAACGACTCGATTGCCGCGCTTTGCGCCTCGGCTTCGAGTTCGCGGAAATCCTGCTCGTGGCAGTCGAGTTCGACCTCGTGTCGAACGACCTGCAGCGGCTTGTCCTGGCGCTCCCAGATCACCAGGCTTCTTAATATCGGGTAATGCGAAACGACCGTTTGCCAGGCGCGTCTCAACGCATCTATGTCCAGGTTCCCCCGGTAGGTACAGCGAAATTGTTCGAAGTAGGCACCGCTCCCGGGTTCGGCCAGTTCATGAAACAGCATCCCCTCCTGCATCGGCGAAAGCGGGTAGATGTCTTCGATATTTTCTTTGTTTCGTTTACTCACTGCCCAACTTCAATCTTCGAGCTGACCCAGTAATTCATCGAGGTCCGCCTGGTCGAGGTTTGCCTGAGGAAAATCGGAAGCCGAAATTCCCGCCACTTCAGACTGCATACAATGGCTGATCAAAGCCGTCAGTCGGTCGAGGTATCGATCGGCCAATGTCCGAATCGTCTGCGATCGGTGTATATTTTCGCTGTATATCCACTCGATGATCAATCGATCGTCGACAATCATCGAATCTATTTCCAGCAAGTGCGATCGCGGATCCGCCGGGTCGTGATGCGGCCCGCAATCCTCATCGGTCCACTTAAAATTACCTTCGCCGCCGACCGACCTGCCGATCTGCCCGAGGTAATTATAGAGTATTACAGGCGGTAAAACCGCCGCCAGGCGGTCAGCGACGTCAGGATCGCCGGCGAGGTAGCGCAGGGCACCGTAGCCGATACCCTGGCTGGGTATCGCCCGGAGTTGTTCCTTGACGCTCTTGATCGCTTCGCTATATTCAGACTCGTCGAGTTCGATATGGACCGGGAAATAAGTCGTAAACCAGCCCACCGTTCGCGACAAATCGACGCCGTCGACCACGGTTTCGCGCCCGTGCCCCTCCATGCCGAGCGTAATGCGCTTCGAGCCGGTCCATGCGTTTATCGTTTGCGCCAACGCAGTCAGCAAGATGTCGTCGATCCGGGTGTTATAGACCGCGGGTACCTCGCTCAGCAAAGCGCGCGTCTCGGCGACCGGGAGTTCAACCGTACACTTGCGCTCGGAGAGCTCCGTGTTCTCGCCCGCCGCGAAATCGACGGGAATCGTGAACCCGCTGGCATCCGGCAACCCGAGCCAGTACTCGAGCTCTTCTCGCGCGCCATCGCTCCCAGCATAGTCGCGAAGCGCATGGGCCCAGTCCCGGTAAGCGGTCGTTTTGGGTGGCAGGCCCGCGCCCTGCAGATATCCGCCATTTCGATAAAGCGTTTCGAGGTCTTCGAGCAAGGCGCTCCAAGATACCGTATCGATCACAAGGTGATGAACGACGATGCACAGACGGTTCGTCGCACTGACCGAATCCATTTCGAAATAAGCGGCGGCCAATAGCCTGCCCGCGGCCAGATCGAGCGAGGCCTGTAGCGCGCCGGCCTCTTCGACGAGCCTCTGCTTGCGCTCAGGGTCACTGACCTTCGAAAGATCGACGCACCGAATATCATCGATTCGGGGATGCTCGTCGATCCGTTGCGTCCATCCTCGGTCGCCGCGATGGAAGCGCGCGCGCAGCATGTCGTGGTGAAGCGCCAGCGAAATGAGGCTTTGCTGCAATGCAGTCGTGTCCAGATCCACGGGCACCCTGAGCATGACACACTGGTTCCAGTGATCGGGATTCGCCAAATTACGATCGAGCAACCACTGCTGGATAGGCATCAATGGAACGTCGCCGGTCACCTTTCCCTGTTCGGCCGCTACCGCCTCGCTACTGTCGACGACGCGGGAGAGCTCGGCTATCGTCGGATGCTGAAATATCTGTTTCGGCGTTATCTGCAGGTCGCGGCCGCGGGCCCGTGCAATCATCTGGATGCTCAGTATCGAGTCGCCCCCGATTTCGAAAAAATTGTCGTGAATTCCGACGGGAGCCACACCCAGTATCGCTTCCCAGATTTCGATCAGTACCTGCTGAATCGAATTCTCTGCGCCTGTAACCTCGGTCCGCGAGCTCGTCATCGACGCGGCTGTGTCCGGCAAGGCGTCGATATCGATCTTGCCATTGGGCGTAAGTGGAAACTGGTCCAGGAAGACGAAGGCCGCGGGCACCATGTGAGCCGGCAATGTCTCCGCGCAATGCTCGCGTATCGTCGTCTCGGGTTGCGCGGCCGAGTCCCTGGCGACTGCGTAGGCGATCAGTTTGGTCGATTGCACGGTGGCCGGCAACTGCTCGATGTAACCGGCCTCCAGCAAACGGGTTGCCAGACGTAAGC
>JBFGQE010000105.1:0-8834 GCA_041564355.1 Gammaproteobacteria bacterium
CTTCGATGCGATGAACGATATGCGCAACTTCGAAACCGCGGTCAAGGCAACGCTCGCGGCAGGCAAGCACGCACAGGGCGCGATGTCGTACACGATCAGCCCGGTGCACAACGTCGACCTGTGGGTCGATATGGCGAAGCGGCTGGAAGACATGGGTTGCCACTCGATTTGCATCAAGGACATGGCCGGGCTGCTGCATCCGTATACCGCCGAGGAAATGGTCAGCCGGATCAAGGAAAGCTGCAAGGTACCGCTCGGGCTGCACTGCCACGCGACTACCGGTCTCTCCACCGCGACCTACATGAAAGCCATCGACGCCGGTCTCGATATCATCGACACGTCGATCTCGTCGATGAGCCTGACCTACGGACATTCGGCGACCGAAACTTTCGTCGCCATCATGCAGGAAAGCGAGCGCGCCACCGGGCTCGATCTCGACCTGCTCGAGGAAATCTCGCTCTACTTTCGCGACGTGCGCAAGAAATACGCGAAGTTCGAAGGATCGCTGAAGGGCGTCGATCCGCGCATCCTGACCGCGCAGGTTCCCGGCGGCATGCTGACCAACCTCGAAAACCAGTTGCGCGACCAGAACGCGAGCGACAAGCTCGACGAGGTGCTCAAGGAGATTCCGTCGGTGCGCAAGGATCTCGGTTACGTGCCGCTGGTCACGCCGACCTCGCAGATCGTCGGCACGCAGTCGGTGATCAACGTGCTCAGCGGCGAGCGTTACAAGTCGATCAGCAAGGAGACCGCCGGCGTGTTGCGCGGTGAATACGGCGCCACCGCGGCCGAGGTCAACCAGGAGTTGCGGCAGCGCGTGCTTGCCGGCGACGAGCCGGTCACCTGCCGCCCGGCGGACCTGCTCGAGCCGGAAATGGACAAGCTGACAGAAGCATTACGCGAGCTGGCCAAGTCCGAGGGATTCAAGCTCGCCGACAGGGAGATCGACGACGTGCTGATCTACGCGCTGTTTCCGCAGGTCGGCACTCACTTTTTAAAGAACCGCGGGAACGCCGACGCATTCGAGCCGGCGCCGGGCAAGGAGCCCGAGCAAAAGCCGGCAGAGCCCGCCAAAAGCGAGCCGGCGGCCCCCGCACCGGGAGCGGTCGAGAGCTACCGGGTCAGCGTCAATGGTACCGAGTACGATGTGGTCGTCGGCCCCGGCGATGCCGACATCAGCGAGATCAAGCCACGCGCGACGGAGACCGCCCCGTCCGAGGCGACGAAACCCGCCGAGGCGCCTGTCCAGCCCGCCGCCAGCGGAGGCACCGAGATCAAGGCCCCGTTGGCCGGCAGCATTATCGACATCCTGGTCAAGGTCGGTGACTCGGTCAACGACGGCGACCCGGTATTTATCGTCGAGGCGATGAAGATGGAGACCGAGATCCGCGCCAGCGCGAGCGGCACGGTACAGTCGATCTCGGTCAAGAAAGGTGACGCGATCCAGTCCGATCAATTGCTGATGACGATAGGCTAGATTCGCGTGGAACAGGGTCTGTTGCAACTCTGGGCTTCGACCGGATTGTACAATTTCACCCTCGGCCAGATCGCCATGATCGTGGTCGGTGGCGGACTGATATACCTCGCGATAGCCCGCGGCTTCGAGCCGCTGCTGTTAATCCCGATCGGCTTCGGCGGCATTCTGGCCAATATTCCGGTTGCCGACATCGCCGGCCCCGAGGGATTGCTCGGCATACTCTACAGCGCCGGAATCGAGAGCGGCCTGTTCCCGTTGCTGATCTTCATGGGCGTCGGCGCGATGACCGATTTCGGGCCGCTGCTGGCGCGTCCGAGCCTGATGATACTCGGCGCCGCGGCACAGTTCGGCATTTTCTTTACCCTGTTCGGCGCAATCGTGATGAATCTGGTGCCGGGGATCGAGTTCAGCCTAGCCGACGCGGCTGCGATCGCGATCATCGGCGGCGCTGACGGCCCTACTGCAATCTACGTCGGTTCGCGCCTGGCGCCGGACCTGCTCGGCGCGATCGCCGTGGCGGCCTACTCCTACATGGCGCTGGTGCCGATTATCCAGCCGCCCATCATGAAACTGCTGACCACCGCGAAAGAACGCGAGACCAAGATGACCCAGCTGCGGCGCGTCGGCAAGCTGGAAAAAATCCTCTTCCCGCTGCTGCTGTTGCTGGTCACGCTGTTGCTGCTGCCGTCGGCGACACCGCTGGTCGGAATGCTCTGCTTCGGTAACCTACTCAAGGAGTGCGGCGTGGTCGAACGTCTGAGCAACACCGCCGCCAACGAACTGATCAACATCGTTACCATTTTCCTCGGCCTGTCGATCGGATCGAAACTGGCGGCGGACAAGTTTCTCAGCGCTGAGACGCTCGGCATCCTGCTGCTCGGCATGGTCGCGTTTTCGATCGGCACCGCGGCCGGGGTGATCATGGGCAAAATCATGTACCGGGTTACCGGCGGCGCGGTCAATCCGCTGATCGGATCGGCCGGCGTTTCCGCGGTTCCGATGGCGGCCCGGGTGTCGAACAAGATCGGCCTGCAGGCAAATCCGCAGAACTTTTTGCTGATGCACGCGATGGGACCGAACGTCGCCGGGGTCATCGGCTCCGCGGTAGCCGCCGGTGTTTTGCTCGCTATCGTCGGTTAATCGAGTACACTTTAAAGTTTCCAGATCGCATCCGGCCAGGGAGAGCGTTTCGAGCATGGATTGTTATGCAAGGCCGTGGGCGCGGGTACCCGGGAAGATCATCCTGCTATTGTTTTCGCTTGGCTGGAGCTTCCCGTCGATCGGCGCCGAATCGGCGAAAATTCCGTTGACCCCGGCAACACCGGAATCGCAACAGCTGGATTCCGCGCAGTTCGCAAAGGCCATCGCAAGAATCGCCGATGGTCAGTACGGGGAAATCGACAGCCTGCTGATTCTGCGTCACGGCTATCTCGTCCTCGAGCATTACTTTTCGCCGCAGTATCACGGCCAGACTTACCGCCAACCACTCAAATCCGTCACCAAAAGCGTTACTTCGGCCCTGGTCGGTATCGCGCTCGAACAGGGCTATCTGCCCGAACTGGAAACCCGCCTGACCGAGCTGTTTCCGCAATACCCCGACATCGACAACCTGGATGCTCGCAAAAAGGCGGTTACCCTGGAGCACATTTTAGCGATGACCGCCGGCTTCGAATGGGACGAGTTTTCCATCGGCTACAACAGCGATGATAAAATGATGGTCAGCCCCGACTGGATCAGGTTCGTGCTGGATTTACCGATGAGCCATGCTCCTGGCGAAACCTGGGTTTACAACAGCGGATGCTCGTTGCTGCTTTCCCAGATACTGCGGGATTCGACCGGCCAGGCGGTCGACGCGTTTGCGCGCAAACACCTGTTCGGGCCCATCGGGATCGAGAAGTGGAACTGGTCGATCACTAAAAATAGTGTCATCAACACGGCCTGGGGCCTGGCCATGTCGCGTCGCGACATGGCGCGTTTCGGCATGCTGATTCTAAACGAGGGTCGCTGGCAGGACCGCCAGGTGGTTCCCGCGGAATGGATCCGGCGCTCAACCGGCGTAAAAGTGCTCGGCACGGGAGACTATTTCCCCTATGCCTATGGCTACCATTGGTGGCGTCTGCAGGACCCGGAACCCACCGTCGCCATGCTCGAGGTTAACGATGCTTATTTCGCGCTCGGATTCGGCGGCCAGTTCATTTTTATCGTGCCGCACCTCGATCTCGTCGTGGTGTCGACCGCGTCTAATTTCGGCCCCGACGAGGCGCTTTTCCTAAAACTGCTGCGGGACCATATCTTTACCGCGGTAATGGACTAGGCGTGTGGCGAACGGGCCGGCCCGCCCGGCGCGATGGCTTCAGCCATTCATCTCTACATGTTTGATTATCAGGTCGGCGCATTCCTGCGGCCGGGTTTGCAGCAGCAGGTGCGGGGCATCGAGATTGATTCGCGCCACCTTTGGCAGATTCTGCTGAATCATCTGCGCGTCGCTGTCGGACACGATCCGATCGCGCTTTGCACGCAGGTAGAGGACCGGCACGTCGATTTGCGGGAGTAATGCCGACACGTCGATCCGACTCATCACCTCGATACGGTGTCTCAACACCACGCCATCGACCTGGTCCATGACATTCAACGGCAAGGGCTGGGTTTCCGAAAAATCCTGGTTCTCCTCGGCGTCGACATCGAGGTAAAAGTCGCTCAACGCGCCGATTGAAAACATTTGCTGGGGCACGTGTTTTGCGAGATGCGTCATTGCCGCAAGCGGCGATCGGGCAAAGGTCGACGACAGGATCGCAGAACCGAACTGCCCGGCACGTTGCGCCATCAATGAGATTGCGATCGGTCCCGAGAGCGATTCGGCGAGCAGCGATATCGCCGAGGATTCGGGGAGCTGGTTGCGTGCCGAATCGACATAATCGTTGAACGAGCCGAGATCGGGATAGGTTACGATGGTCAAATCGAAGTGCGCTTCGAGATGGGGGATTATCGGAGAGAAAAGCTTCCCGGTGCCGTCGAGACCGGGCAACATGACAAGCCTAGGTCGCTGGTTCAATAATTAGCCCTCTGCTAAATTCCATGCAAATCCTGGTCGCGTCGGTCCTTTTGCCTAATATTAGGCACAGGGATTTCAAATGCAACGATTCAATTTACCGAATCCGTTGCGCCAAGCGTTCCACGCGGCGAGATTCGCCGCCCTGCAGCGTGAAACGACCGGCTCTAAGCCGATGTGGCAGTCGATCTTTGCAGGTTTTCCCAGTCGAGGCCGAGACCTACCGCGGCATCCGCCGGCTCGAGCATGCCCCGGCCCTTGATCATATCGGCCGCGCGCTCGGCAAGCATGATCGTGGGCGAGTTCAGGTTACCGTTCGGAATCGTCGGGAAAATTGACGAATCGACCACGCGCAATCCATCGATACCGCGCACGCGAGCTGCAGAATCGACCACCGCCCCATCGTCTTCCCCCATGCGGCAGGCGCAGGAAGGATGATAGGCGGACTCGACCGCGCCGCGCACGAAGGCGTCGATTTCGTCGTCGCTTTGCACCGCTTCGCCGGGTTGGATTTCAGAACCGCGGTAAGCATCCATCGCTTTTTGCCCGATGATTTCACGGGTCAGGCGCACGCAGGCGCGAAACGCCTCGATATCATCGCCGTGTTGCAGGTAGTTGAAAATGATTTCCGGCTTGTCCTGCACGTTGGGCGTGCGCGCACGCACCCTGCCGCGGCTGCGCGGCTTGTTGTGCCCGACGTGCACCTGGAAACCATGCCCGTCGAAGGCGGCATTGCCATCGTAGCGCATCGCGCCCGGGAGGAAGTGATACTGGATGTCCGGCCACTTGACCCCCGGTTTGGAGCGAATGAAGGCGCAGGATTCGAAGTGATTGGTCGCGCCGAGACCCTTGCGAGTCAGGACCCAGCGCGCGCCAATCAGGAACTTGCGCCAGGGATTCAGCTCGGCGTTCAGCGTGATTGGTTGCATACAGCGGAACTGGAAATAAAACTCCAGATGGTCCTGCAGGTTTTCACCGACTCCGGGCAAATCGTGCCTGACCTCGATACCGGCCTGCTGCAATACCGCGCCCGGACCGATACCGGACAGCTGCAGCAGATGCGGCGATGCGATCGGGCCGGCGCTGAGGATGACTTCGCGGTTGGCGCCGAGTGACTGCCGGTTGCCGTCGCGCTCGAACTCGACCCCGCTCGCGCGCTTGCCGTCGAACAGGATTCGCTGGCTCAGCGCGCCGGTGACAACATGCAGGTTCGGGCGCCGCAGGGCCGGTTTCAGGTAAGCGTTCGCGGTGGACCAGCGTACGCCGTTTCTGACCGTCATGTGCATCGCGCCGAAGCCCTCTTGCTGACGGCCGTTATAATCTTCGGTTTTCATGTAACCCGCCTGCGCGCCGGCCTCGATAAACGCGCGGTAAAGCGGGTTTTGCATGTTATTGCCATTGTTGACCGATAACGGCCCGCCCTGGGCACGGTACTCGTCACTGCCGAAAGCCCAGTCGTCGGCCTTCCTGAAATAAGGCAGGCAATGGCGGTATCCCCAGTCCTTCGCGCCCTGGTTTTCCCACTCGTCGAAATCCATCGCGTGACCGCGCACGTAGACCATGCCGTTAATCGAGGAGGACCCGCCGAGCACCTTGCCACGCGGACAGTGCATGCGCCGATTGTCCAAATAAGGCTCGGGTTCCGATTGATAAAACCAGTTGTACTTCTTCATGTTCATCGGGATCGACAACGCGGTCGGCATCTGAATGAAAATGCTGCTGTCGCTGCCGCCATATTCGAGCAGCGCAACGCTTACTTGCGGATCCTCGCTGAGGCGATTGGCGAGCACGCAACCGGCGGAGCCCGCTCCAACAATGATGTAATCGTAGGACTGTGTCATGGGACTTAACTGGATCGATGCACGATCTTATTATTTCTCGGCCCCGTTGTCGCCCGCGATTTGTTCCGCCAACCGCGATCAGACCGATCCCGAACCGGTCATCGCGATTCGCCGCCGCCGACCTGGCGTTGACCAGGACTTGTATTATCTTATTATGTCGATTATAGTCGACATATGGACACGAATGACGCACTCCTTGCCTTCGGCGCGCTCTCGCAGGAATCGCGCCTGAACGCTTTTCGCCTGCTGATTCGCAGCGGGGACGAGGGCATGGCCGCCGGTGACATTGCGCGCGCCCTCGATATCCCGCACAACACCCTGTCAACGCACCTGTCGATCCTGGTCAACGCCGGCCTGGTCGGCTCCAGGCGCGAAAGTCGCTCGATTATCTACAGCGTCGATTTCGACGGCACGCGCGCGCTGCTGTCTTTCCTGATGGAAGATTGCTGCCAGGGTAATCCCGAACTTTGCATCCCGGTACTGGAGAAGGTAATGCCCGGGTGCTGTGACAATCTTACCCAACGGAGCCCGACATGAAACGACTGCACGTCAGCGTCTCGGTCAACGACCTTGATGCTTCGATCGATTTCTATCGCCAGATTTTCGCCGCCGAGCCGAGCGTGCTCAAGGACGATTACGCCAAGTGGATGCTGGAGGACCCGCGCGTCAACTTCGCGATCACGACACGCGGTGCGCAGAAAGGCGTTGATCATCTCGGCATCCAGGTCGAGGACGAGGACGAGCTGGCGGAAGTCTATGCCCGGCTCAAGGGCGCTGACGCGATGATGATCGAGCAGGGAGAAACCACCTGCTGCTACGCAAACTCGGAAAAGAGCTGGATCTTCGATCCCGACGACATTGCCTGGGAGACGTTTCTAACCCGCGGTTCGAGCCCGGTCTACGGCACCGACTCGATATTTCCGGCCGAACAGACATCGGCCTGCTGTGACCGCCCGAAGGCGGAACAGCCCCGCGCGGCTGGCGACAAGCCCTGCTGCTGACCCGGCGACGGCCAGACCAACCCGTAGACAGGCATGACCCGAAAACTCGCCGCCGAGGCGCTCGGCACCTTGCTCCTGGTCGCGACCGTGGTCGGCTCCGGCATCATGGCGGAGCGCCTCGCGGGCGGTAACCTCGCGCTGGCCCTGCTCGGCAACACGATCCCGACCGGTGCGATCCTGGTCGTCATTATCCTGATTTTCGGCCCGGTGTCCGGCGCGCATTTCAACCCGGCGGTCACGCTCGCGTTCCTGCTGCGGCGAGAAATCGAAACCCGGCTTGCCGTCGCGTACTGGGCGGTACAGATCGCCGGCGGTATTTGCGGCACGCTGCTAGCCCACTTCATGTTCGAGTTGCCCTGGATCGAGGCCTCGACGCACGCCCGCCACGGCGCCGCACAGTTCGGCGCGGAGATCGTCGCGACATTCGGCCTGGTGCTGACGATCTTCGGCTGCCTGCGTTATCGCCCCGAAGCCGTGCCGTACGCGGTGGGTTTGTTCATCAGCGCCGGATACTGGTTTACCGCGTCGACGTCTTTCGCCAACCCGGCGGTCACGGTGGCGCGCAGCATGACCGATACTTTTTCCGGCATCGCGCCGGTCGACATGCCCTGGTTCGTCCTCGCGCAACTGGTTGGCGCGGCCCTCGCCGCCGCCCTCGCCGCCTGGCTCTTCATCGACGAGACCTAGCCAGATAGTATTTCACGCAGAGGAGAGGCTTTCTGCTGATCAGCCAGTCCTCGATTCAGGTACAGCAGATGTTACTTCGACCAGGCCGAAATTCGCGGCCGATAAAAACGCTCCGCGATCTCTGCGTGTTCCGCGCCCCTGCGTGAAACAATGCACCCGTTGCGGGGATAAAAAAGCCCGCGCGGGTTGCGCGCGGGCAGTTCACGGAGGAACACGGTTGTGCCGGGAGGTCGGCGGGGTGCCCGGTCCGGTGATTTAAACGGAGTTTACCCTCGCAAGTGCCTCAGGACCACGGGAACGGGCTGTGCGAAACCGGGTGCAACTTGCCCTCGGCGTAACGTGAAAAGCGAAACGGCTCGAGCAGCGCGCTTTTCTGACCGCAAAGCTCTTCGGCGACCAGCTTGCCGACGCCGAGCATCTTGTAACCATGGTTCGAATCGGCGATCAGGTAACAGTTTTCACGAAACCGGTCGAACACCGGGAAGCTGTCCGGCGTAAAAGAACCGATACCGCCCGAGGGTTCGTTCTTGTAATACTCGAACTGCCCCTCGAAGCGCTTCTGGCAATGCGCCAGGGCCGATGTCCACATGTGCGCGAAGTCTTCGCCGACGATGAAGTCGGGCGAATCGACGCCGTAGGGATCCACCGCGACCTGATCCGGGTGGGTCGTCACCTCGTAAGGCGCGGCACCCCCTTGGATACCGCCGAAGTTGAAATCGGGCTTGTAGTAGATGCCCCACAGCTCGTCGGTGATCAGCGAGCCGTCCACGTCGGAGTAC
>JBFGQE010000106.1:0-8822 GCA_041564355.1 Gammaproteobacteria bacterium
ATGTTGTCGATGCCGAGCACGACCTCGAGCGCAATCAGCGTACCCAGCGCGATCCAGCCTTCGGGGCTGGCGATCCATTCAAACATGTTCGACTCCTCAATTTATGCAGGCCGCGGCCAGGTCGAATGAACCCGTGGGCTTTGACTCGTGGCGAATCGGCGAGGTTATTTTCGCGGTCGATCGGCGTTGCGCGCCCGACCGCCCGGACAGTATATCGAAGATCGCATTCGTTGCTCATCCGTTAGGAATGCTCGTGTTACCATGGCCGCGGGCCCGGGCCGATTCGATTCGTGCAAACGCGGTTTGAATACGGCCGAACGAGTCCGGCTCGAACGCGATCCAACCTGAAGGAGCGATTGACATGACATTCGGTAAACGCGCATTGATTACCCTGGCGGCCATGCTGATCGCCAGCCTCCTGGTCGGCCTGCTTTGGCGAGGCCTGTTCGACGCGCGAATTCCAAGCTACCTCAGCGGCCTGGTCGGCGGGCTTTCGGCCCTGGCCACCTGGGAATTCTTGCGCTCTTTGAAATAGGTCCAAATCCCCTCGAGGCTGTCCGTGCACAAACCCTGTCCACGCTATCGCAGACCAATCCACCAGGAGTAAATCATGCCAAGACGAAATCCGCGAATGCCAGTAGAAGACGAGTTTGCCTACCCGGCCGATGCGCTCGGCATGCGGCCGGAAGAAATGCGCAGGCTGGGTCACAAGATTGTCGACCTGGTTGTCGACCGCCTGATGCGCAAGGCGAGCGAGCCGGCAATCGTAACCGGTGAGCCGGGCGACTTGATGGATGCGCTCGGCGGGCCGCTGCCGGAAAGCCCGCAGGACCCCGACCTGTCGCTGGAATTACTGGCCGAAATCGCGCTTGCATATCAACAGCACGGCGATCACCCGCGCTATTTCGCACGCGTGCCCGGGGCCAGTTCGTTCGGCGCGGTGCTCGGCGAATGGCTGGGCACCGGGTTCAATACGATTTGTTCCTCCTGGGGCGGCGCGTCGGGACCGGCAACAATCGAAATGGTGGTGATCGAATGGCTGCGGCAGATGATTGGCATGCCCGAGGGCACCGAGGGCGTTCTCGTTTCCGGCGGGTCGATCGCCAACGTAACCGGTTTCCTGGCCGCACGCGCCGAGCTGGGTCGCGGGGTTTCCTACTATACCGACCAGACCCACGCCTCCCTGCATCGCGATCTTATCGCCATGGGCTGTGTCGACGAGCACATGCACAAGATGGTCAGCGACGACCATTACCGCATGTCGGTCGACAGCCTGCGAGAGGCCGTCGCCGCGGACAAGGCGGCCGGCCTGCGTCCGGTCATGGTCATCGCCACCGCCGGCACGACCAATACTGGCGTCGCCGATCCGCTGCACGAGATTGCCGATCTGTGCCAACAGGAAAACATGTGGTTTCACGTCGACGCGGCCTATGGCGGCCCGGCGGCGATCACCGCCGACGGACGCGAGCTGCTTTCCGGCATGGAGCGCGCCGACTCACTGGTGCTCGACCCGCACAAGTGGCTGTTTCAGCCTTACGACGTCGGAGTATGCATGGTGACCCGTCCCGGCGCCCTGGAGAAGTGTTACGCGATGTCGCCGGAATATCTGAAAGACGTGCAGACCACCAGCGGTGCGGTCAATTTCGGTAATCGCAGTCTCGAACTCACGCGCCGCTCGCGCGCGCTCAAGCTGTGGATGAGCCTGCGCACCTATGGCGCCGAGAAATTTCGCCAGGGCGTGCAACGCGGGATCGAGCTGGCCGAATTCGCCGAGCAGGAAATACGCCGGCATCCCGAGACCTGGGACCTGGTCACGCCCGCCCAGATCGGGGTGGTGACGTTTGCCTTCAAGAACTGGCAACCGGGCGAACACGCGGCGAGCACGAAGGCGGTCACCGATTCGGGTTACGCCTGCGTCTCGTCGACCATGTTGCGCGACAAGAGCGTGCTGCGCCTGTGCACGATCAACCCGCTGACCACCGAGGACGATATCGTCGAAACCATCCGACGGCTCGCCGAGGCCCGTCCGGACTGACCGGATTGCGCTGGCTCGTATCGGGCCCGGCCTCGCCCCGAGGCAAGCCGAGATCTGCTGCGCCGGGCGGCGCGGTATGCAATACGGCCCCGATTTCAGCCCGTCGAAAATCAATCGATCAGGGCGATAAAAAGATCCATCACGTTGGTGTTGGTCGGCCCGGTCACGAACAGGCTGCCGTGAGCCAGCAGGTAGCTGCCCGCGTCGGCGCGCGCCAGCGCGTCACGCGCAGCATCGGCGTCGCTCCAGGTTGCGCCGTCGACCAGGCCACCCGCGGCATCGGTCGGACCGTCGGTGCCGTCGGTTCCGGCCACGAGAAGGCTGACGTCGTCGCGCTCGACGATGTGTTCCGCCAGCGCGAGCGCGAGGCTCTGGTTGCGGCCGCCGCGCCCGGGATCTTGCGGCAGCCTGATCGTGGGTTCGCCGCCACGGATATAGACGCCGGGACCCGCCTGGCGTAAAAAGGCCCCGATTTCCGCGGCCAGGTCGAAGACATCGCCGTAAAGGGTTTCCTCGTTGAGCCGAACCTCGAGGCCAAGCTCGCGGGCCCGGCTCGCGGCCCGTGCGCGCGCAATCGTATTCGACGCGATCACGCGCGTGCGCGCCGCCGCGCGGGCCAGGTGGCAATCGCCGAGGCCCGAACCGATGGTCGCGATGCCGTCACCCTCGACATCGGAAATCGCGTAGACGCGGATTTCCGCGCCCTTGAACGCCTCGATCAGCTTGCCGTCTTTAATCAACGAAGTCTCCTTCCGCCTGGCGTTGATTTGGCCGATCGTCTTGCCGGTCGCGATCATGTCGTCGGTGAGCTTGCGCAAATCGTCGAGCGTCATGCCGTCAGGCAGGGCCTCGGCGAGCGCGGACGCGCCGCCCGAGACGAGCATTAACAGCCTGCTGCCCTCGGGCATCGCGCCGACGCGCTGCAGTAACGCCCTGCCCGCGTCGAGCGAGTGCTGGTCTGGAATCGGGTGCGCCGCCTCGATGATTTCGACCCCGGGATTATTTCGCAGCTCGGCATCTCCGTGATCGTACTTGGTTACCACCAGCGCGCGACACCGGGGAAATCGCTCCAGCGCGCCGGCGCACATCCCGGATGCGGCCTTGCCCACGGCGACGATCAGATCCGGTGCGAAATCAGTGTCCGCGTCGATCGCGTTGATAACGGCCGCACGGCCGCCGACCGCGCCGATCGCGGCCTGCCATATTTCGACAATTGCCTGTTTTCGTGCTGCGCTGACCACCGAGCTTGCGTCTCCACCGAGTGATTTGAGTTTCCGGTATTAGTTCACGGCAGACCCTGCCGGAAACGACACAATGCTGATTCTTTGCGTCGTAATTGTCCAGTACGGCGCGATCGGCGTATGATGACCCGTCGCAAACTGAATTCGAGAGAGTATTCGCCATGACCGCATCCACTACCACCACGCTGAACGACGTCGATATGGAAGCCGTCGCCGGCCTCGCCGGCAAGATCCAGAACGAGCCCGCTGTCGCCGCGACCAAATGGAACGCGAGCGTAAACTGGAAAGGCGGATTTCGCTCCGAGGCGAAAATTCGCGATTTCGCGCCCGCGGCTTCCGATGAACCCGGTGCCCTCGGCGGCACCGATACCGGGCCCAACCCGGTGGAGCAGGTGCTTGCGGCGCTCGGTAATTGTCTCGCGGTAGGCTATGCCGCCAACGCGACCGCGGCCGGTATCGAGTTAAAAGACCTGAACATCGAGCTGGAGGGCGACCTGGATTTACACGCTTTCCTCGGCCTGAAAGACGGCAACGCCGGTTACGAAACCATTTCGGTCAAAGTGCACATCGACAGCGACGCCCCGGCGGAGCAAATCCAGGCACTGCACGACAAGGTCGTTGGCACGTCCCCCGTCGGGCACACGCTGTCGCGCGAAGTGCCGGTCAGGATAGAACTGGCCTAGCGAAAGAAGACGAAGGCGCGGGTCTCGATGCTCTCGCGCGGTTTCGCATCGGCCGGCGCATCCTCGAGATGGATCGCGGTATGGATGCTGCACGGCCGGGTGCCACCGTCGATCGAATCGAAGGTTTTGAATAACAGCACCTCGTCGGGGCGCATCGCGGAAAAATAAAACCAGCGTTGCCCGGGATCGTGCAGGGCCAGCTGAATTTCACCGACATGGGTCGGCGAGCGGCGCTCGGTGTCGACCAGGTGCTCCGCGGTCAGGCTGCGCGAATCGACCAGCGCCAGCGGGTAATCCTCGACCGGGTCGGTAAGCGGTCGCCAGACGTTGACGATCTGGAAGCGCTCCCGGGCCAGCTGCTCTGCGTCGTCGCCCAGATTTTCGCGCAAACAGACAAAACCCGATTTCGCCGTGTAGTCGTTATGCACCAGCGTCGCCGGCTCGCGCACCTTTTTCTGTTCACGCAGGTCCGGATCGGACGCGCGTACGGTGTGATCGAACAGGTGCACCCGATAGGCCCCGGTGGTCCGCTGCAAAAAGTCGATGACCTCGGCCTCGTAAATCGATTCGATCTGCTCCGGGTCGAGAAAGTTTTGCACGCGGGTCGGGAATGCGAACAAATCGAAGCCGGACGGATGCTGGCCGAATTCCCGTGGCGCCGCGGCGTCGTCGCGCTGACGGGCATCTTCTATCGGCACCTTGACGATATTCATCGGCTGATCGATCTCGTGTTTCGCGTTGCGCCCCGCGCTGGATGCGTAGTAAATCGGTCGCTCGCTGCGATGTGAGAGAAACTCGACCCGGGCCTCTGCGGACATTTCAACCTCGCTTTAATTCTCGGTGGCGGTAGCAGTCGACCGTGTGATCGTTGACCAGCCCGGCGGCCTGCATGAATGCATAACATATGGTGCTGCCGACAAAAGTAAAGCCCCGCTTTTTCAGCTCTTTTGCCATCGCGTCGGATTCAGGGGTCGTCGACGGCACCTGTTTCGCGCTTTTCCGGTCGTTGTGGATGGTTTCCCCGTCGACGAAGGCCCACAGGAATTCATCGAGCGTTCTGCCCTCTTCACGCAAGGCAAGCGTGGCGCGCGCGTTCTTGACGAATCCGTTTACCTTCAGCCTGTTGCGCACGATACCCGGGTCTTGCAGCAGGCTCGCAATCTTCTTGGCGGAATAGCGCGCGATCTTTTCCGCATCGAAATTGTCAAAGGCGAGACGATAGGTTTCACGCTTGCGCAGAATCGTGATCCAGCTCAAACCCGCCTGGGCGCCCTCGAGGCACAGAAACTCGAACAGATCACGATCGTCGTGTATCGGCACGCCCCATTCGTTATCGTGGTAGCTCGTGTACAGAGGATCTTCGCCACACCACCAGCAGCGTTTTTTTTCGCCGGGCCGCATCAGAGATTCTCCACGAATTCGCCGATGCGGCGCAGCGCTTCGTCGAGCTCTGCGTCTGCGACCGTGGCCGATACCCTGACATGCCCCGCAGCGCTCGGACCGAATGCGGTCGCATCGAGCACCGAGACGCCGGTCGAGTCGTACAACCGCTGGGCGAACTCGGGCACGGCGAGTCCGGTGCCGCGCACGTCGACGAGCATGAACATGCCGGCCTCGGGCCTTAACGGATTTAGCCCGGAGATCCGCGTGAAACCGTCATACAGGGTTTGCAGGCGTCGCCGGTAGGCGGCACGCATCGCGTCCAGGTCGGCCTGGCAATGCTCGAGCGCATAGAGCGCGGCCTGCTGCACGAAACCCGGCAGGCCGTAGAGCATGCACAGCGCGAGCTTGTCCATGTTGGCGATCATCGCTGGCGGCGCGATGGCCCAGCCCAGGCGCCAGCCGGACATCGCGTACGACTTCGACATGCTGCCGATCGTGATCAACCGGTCGTCCAGGCCCGCCCGCGACGCCATCGGGTGAAAGTCCCCTTCGAACACGAAATCGGCGTAGACCTCGTCGGCAACGACCCAGAGATCATGCCGCTTCGCCACGGCGGCGATGAAGTCCAGCTCTTCGGGGTTCAGCGTCACGCCGGTCGGATTACTCGGCGAGGCGTAAAAGATTGCCCGTGTACGCGGGGTAAGCGCAGCCTCGAGAGCTGCTCGCTGCAGGCGAAAGCCATTTTCAGCATCGAGCACTACCGGCACCAACGTCGCCCCCGGGGCCTGCACCGTGGCTTCGTAGGTGATGTACATGGGTTGCAGCACGATCGCTTCGTCGCCGTGATCGAGCAGGCACAGCGCGCAGGCGAACAGCGCGTTTTGCGCACCCGAGGTCGTAATCACGTTATCCAGGGTGATTTGTTGACCGCTGCGCGAGCGATGACGCGACGCGATGGCCTCGCGCAGGTCCGCGTGGCCCGCGATCGACGTGTAATGCGTGTCGCCCTCGCGAATCGCCGCGAACGCCTTGTCGACGATACCGGACGGGGTCGCGAAATCGGGATCGCCGACGCTGAGCAGGATCACGTCCTCGCCCCGCCCCCTGGCCTGCTTGGCCTGGTAGTGCAGATCCCAGGCGTCCGCGGCGGCGCCCTTGACCCGCTCGGTCAGCGAAGAGAATTTCATCGTCATTTCCAGCCGGGTCTCAGCTCGTCGAGCAACGGCATGATCCAGGGTTTGTGCGCCCGCATTTCGTCGCGGGTCAGGCCGGTCAGTTCATAAGGCAATACCAGCCACTCCTCGCACTGCTGCAGGAAGAAATCGGGCCCGGCAACAGGCTCATCGGCAGCCTCGCGAAAGTAAGGCGCGGCGATACGCACCGCTTCGGGCATGTTGCGCTTGAGCGTGTAACGCAGGCGTTCCAGTACCGCGTCGACATGGCGCCCGGTGCTGTAAACATCGTCGACGATTAACAGGCGGTCGTCCGCATTCAGGTTCTCGAACAGATACTGTAAGCCATGCGCACGCACCGGGTTGCCGCGTTGCAGCTGACGGAAATAATCATCGCGTCCCCGGTAGGAGGTTCGAATGGCGATGTGATCCGTTTCGACACCGAGGTACTGCAGGCACTCCTGCACGTAGATACCGACCGTGGAGCCGCCGCGCCAGATCCCGACGATGAAATTGGGGCGGAAGCCGCTGGCGTGGATTCGGGTCGCCAGCCGGTAAGAGTCTTCGAGCAGTTCCTGCTCGTCGATAAAGCGTTTTTGCATCGCCGCCGCGCCGCCTCGCAGGGGTTGTGATATTCTGCCGCAGCCTACCAAGCGATCGGAATATTTGCACGCGCCATGAGCGAAAAACAGTACCTGTCAGCGCAACAGTTGCTCGAGGATTCGTTTCGCCTCGGCGCCAACGTGATTCGCGACGGATTTCGCCCCAGCATGATGATCGCGATCTGGCGCGGTGGCGTGCCGATGGGCATCGCGATCCAGGAACTACTCGCCTGGTACGGCATCGATACGGATCACATCGCCATTCGAACTTCTTCCTACTCCGGTATCGACGGTCGCGCCGCCGAAATTCGGATTCACGGATTGAATTACCTGGTCAAGCACTGCAGGCATGAAGATGCGCTGCTAATCGTCGACGACGTATTCGATACCGGGCACACGATCGATGCGGTAATGCGCCGTCTCCGCGAACAGGCGAGGCTCAACACGCCGCATGACATTCGCGTCGCGGTGCCTTATTACAAACCGTCACGCAACCTGACCGCACGGCAACCGGAATATTTCCTCTACGAAACCGAGCAATGGCTGAAGTATCCGCATTCGCTCGAAGGCCTGACCCGGGAAGAAGTCCGCAGCAACCGCCCCGAACTGTGGAACATCATCAAGGATCGGCTGGCGTAGTCAACGGCGATACGCTCGCGTGCAGTTCTTCCGTCACACCACGCGGGAACTTCAACACCAGGCAAATCAAACCCGCCGCGAAAGCGAGCGCCGCACCGAGAAGAAAGGCGTAGGCCAGCTCGATTTCACCGGCGATGCCCGCGCAGAGTGCGCCGAACATGCCGACCCCGTCGAGCACGGTAAACACGATACCGAGCGTGGTCGATTCCGATTTACCGGAGTACTCGACCGCGGCGGCAAGCACTACCGGGCGCACCGCGGTGAGGAGCGCGATCGACGGCAGTAAGCCGAGAATCGCCCAGGTCAGTGTCGTACTCAGGCCGGCGAAAAATGCGAAGAAGCTCGCCGCAAAGAGTACGAGCAAAACCATGGGCTTGCGCTCACGCCTATCGGAGTACTTGCCAAACACCGGCTGAAACAGCGAACCGACGACGAGAATTACGGCAAAAATCGCCCCAGCGATGAAAGGCGACATGCCGTGCACCTGCTGAAAGTACAGCGGCGCCATGGCCAACTGCGCGATCAGCGCCATATTGTACAAAATCATCATCAGAATCAGCGCCAGTCCGGCTGGCCGGGTCCAGTGACGCAACAGTGCGGCGAAATCGATCCGGGTCGGTCGTCCCGGATTATCCCGCCCGATTCGTACCGCGACCGGAATGAATAGGATGCCCATAAAAATAACCGGCAACACGAGAATTTGCAGCGTGGTCTGCCAATCGAAGTAGCCGAGCAGAAACCCGGTGCTCAGCGGCGCCAGCACCTCGGCACCGATGCTGCCGCCAATGGCGTGAATACCGAGCGCCTGCGCGCGGCGAGCGGGCAATGCCTTGACCAGTACACCGGTTGCAACCGGGTGCCAGAAGGCGTCGCCCATCATGCCGAAAGCGAGCAACAGGGTAACGCCCCAGAAGCCGGGCACGATGGTCGCGCTGAGGTAGCCGATCGCGACCCACCAGAAACTCAGCAGCATTAGCAGGCCGGGTCGCGAGGACCGATCCGACAGGATGCCCGCGGGTATATAGGCCAGCCCCGCGCCGATTCCATTGATGGTCAGGATCAACCCG
>JBFGQE010000107.1:0-8750 GCA_041564355.1 Gammaproteobacteria bacterium
ACTGGCATCAACCAGAACTGGAATTTCATGTGCGCCGATTGCCATTCGACCAACTTGCAGAAAAATTACGACTTGGCCAATAAAGAATACGATACGACCTGGTCAGAAATCGATGTTAGCTGTGAAGCCTGTCATGGCCCGGCTTCCAGGCATATGAAATGGGTTGAAAATAAAAACGACGATCTTAAAAGTAAAGGTTTTTCAGTAGCGTTTAATGAGCGTGAAAATATCAGTTGGTTTATAGATCCTGATACCGGCAATGCCAGGCGTAATCGGGCTAAACAAACGAATGTCGAGATTGAGACTTGCGCGCAATGCCATGCGCGACGTTTAACGATTACACCCGGGGCAAGACCCGAGCATGCATTGCTGGACAATTTCCAGGTTGCATTACTCGATGAGCCACTGTATCACGCTGATGGCCAGATTAATGGTGAAGTCTATGTTTATGGTTCGTTCGTACAAAGCAAAATGTATCACGCCGGTGTCACCTGCAGTGATTGCCATGAACCCCATAGTTTAAAGTTGCGCACTCAAGGCAATGCTCTATGTGCCCAATGCCATTCGTCGAGTAAATATAATACTGCAGCGCATCACTTACATAAGCCTGACTCTGAAGCCGGACAATGTGTTAACTGCCATATGCCGGCAAAGAATTACATGGTGGTTGACCCAAGGCGTGACCATAGTTTCCGCATTCCCCGGCCTGATTTATCCGTTAAACTAGGCACGCCGAATGCGTGCAGCCAATGCCATGCTGATAAATCAGCACATTGGGCGGCTAACAAACTTGAGCAGCAACATGGCGAACCCGATATTAAACATTATGCACAGGCTTTGCATGCGGGACGCCAGGGATTGCCCGACGCTGAACAACGGTTGTCGGAATTAATTGCGGATGACAGCCAGCCCGCTATTGCCCGCGCTACTGCCGTTACCTTGCTGCCGCCTTACTTGTCGCGAAAATCAGCGCCGGTATTACAAATGGCGGCAAACGATGAACAACCCCTATTAGGTTTGGGGCTCGCGCTGGCGCTGGATTCGATTCACCAACGACGGCGCCTGCCATTTGCCTATCCTTTATTGTACGACGACATGCGCACTACGCGTTCGCTGGCAGCCCGTGCATTGTCGGGTAGTTCTTTACAGAAATTGCCGGCAGAAGCCCGGGAAAAATACAATCAGGCGCTAGCAGAATTCAAATCCTCGCAGATGTTTAATGCCGATCGCCCGGAGTCGCTGGTTAATCTTGCCGGATTGTATGCGCAGCAGGGCCAGACAAAGCAGGCAGAACAGTTTTATCAGAATGCGATTACGCTGGCGCCTTACTATACGCCCGCTTACATCAATCTAGCTGATCATTACCGCGGCCTGGGCGATGACACGGCGGGTGAAGCCGTGTTGAGAAAGGCCATGGGTCAGGTCAGGGATAAAACCGCTATTCAGCATGCTCTTGGCTTACTACTTGTCAGGCAGAAAAAAATATCAGAGGCCATCGATTACTTCCGTTCAGCTGCACAAAGTCCGTCAGCTACAGACCAGTATGTGTTTGTTTATGCGATCGCACTCAATTCAACTGGCAACGCAAAACAGGCGCTCGAGGTCTTGAGAAAAGCGCAGCGGGAATATCCGAGTAACCCTGAGATCCTTAATGCATTAGTATCAATCAATAACGAGCAAGGTAATCGAAAGGAAGCGCGACACTATGAGAAGATATTACGCACCTTGAGCTGGTAATATGATCAGATACTGTTCAGTGTTTTTTCGACTAAGGATCTACTATAGCGTTTTATTTTTATGACGAGATTCGTAATCGATCTCACCAATGGGGCGCAACGCCCACGACCAGGCAGCCCGTCTTCTAGAAATAATAGCCCACGTAGAGCAGGATGCCGCGGTTGCTGTCGGCGAGCCTGCCCTCCCAGTCACTGGTGTCTACATCGAGGTCGGCGCTGATGCGTGAGATGCCCGCACCCAGGAGAATATTGTTGGCGAACTGGTACTCGAGGTCGAACTCGTAGTTCAGCAGGGTACCTTTAAATTTATCGTCGACATCGATGAAAAAAGTTTCGGACACGAACTGCAGTGACCAGTGCGAATCGATTCTATACGCCATGCGCAATCCGTAGGTCGGCAGGACTGCGGTTGCCCCGACGTCGCCGCTTTTGCCGCCGTCTGCGAGCGCAAAACTAAAGTCGTAACGGGACACGCTCAGACCGACCGTGACGATGAGTTCGACTTTCGGCGAGTGGTAGAACGAGTAGCCGTAACCAAGCCTGTAATTATCGAACTCGATCTCGGTATCGATCCTGTCCCCGATCGAGAAGCTTTCGTCGCCGAGGGTAATATCCAGGTCAAGCGTCTCGGATCCGGCGCGATCGGTTCGGAAAACGGTATAGTCGATCCGGTGGTGCTGGTTGAACCGGTAGTAGCCGTCGATTCTCGGCACCGTGATATCATTCTCGCCACCGAGATCTTTATCGAAATCTATCGAGGCGCCGACACCCGAGGACCCGAACACCGCGATATCGCTATCCGCGTTGAAAATATGGAAGGAAGATACTCGGATCTTGAACGATTCCGGAAAAGCATATTCACTGGCATCGTCAGCCGCATGCGCGAACGCGCCAGACAGGCCGCACAGCAGGATAAACACAGCGACCTTCCCTGGCAGATGAGCCAGCAATCCCACTAGACTTCTCATTCCCCAGATTCCCAAGTTCCACTACTTGAATATGACTCGGCGAGTTAGTCAGATAAACTGCCCCGTGCGAATCGTCATTGTAAAACTATTACGATCCATGAATGCAATTTGTTTCTCAAGTTTTATTTCCGCGGTGCTGATACTGATGTTGCCGCTGCGCCCGGCGCTTGCCGACCTGACCGTGCGCGAACTGGGTCGCGATAACGGAGAACCCGAGCCCTACGCGGTACCCTACGGATTCGTGTCTGAAGCGATGGGCTTCGTGATCGGCGTCGCCGGTGGCGTCAGCGGCCTGCCGCAGGAGCAGAATAGCTTCGTCGCCACCGCGCTGGTCAGCGACAACGATGCCGCCGCGGCTTATGCCTTTTTCAACGATTATCAGTTTTCCAATATCGAGCGCCTGTTCCTCGATGCCAGTATCAGCATCGGCGAATTTCCAAGGCACCGCGTTTATCTCGATCAAGTGCGAGGTGTCGGCGCTGCGCCCGCCGGCAGCAACCGATCGTTGTCGACCAACTTCTACGAAACCAGGAGTTATACCAGTTGGATCGAGCTCGATTTCAAGTACGTGCTCGACATAGGCCATGGCAAGTATACTCCGAACCGCTGATTTGCCTGGCCGCATGGCCCTGAGATCTTCGACGACCTTGCTGGCTTTCTTAAACGCCGCCTCGCGGCTCTCCTGCGCGTGGATCGCCTTCAGCACCGCTGACACCTGGCGCATCTTGTTGCGCGGCGTATGGCTGAACACGTTGCGGTAAAGATAATTTACGTTATCCGGCCACTTCGACGCGTCACGAAAGGCCGGGTCACCTCGGCCTTTTTTGTGCGCGACCGGATCCACGAACAGATGCCCGAGCCGTCGCGAACGGTGAAGTAACCGCGCTTAGGCCGGGCCGTCGACCAGTCATCGCCGTGACGCGAGCTTGAGGTCCCAGCGCGCCGGATTGCGACGGTTCAGATTATCGTCGATGTGTACCGGATCTTCGCGGTTGAAGTCGCCGCCCCAGCGCAGGACCTCGTCGGCGCGGACCCGGTTGAGAAAATCCCTGATTTCGACGGGCAGATTGTCGAAGTTGGATCTTTTCAGCTTGCGAGAATTGAAGAAGCCCGACGCCGATTGCAGGTTCATGTCGATCGCGTGGCCGACGAGGTGATTCGAGCGCGCGGCCGGGGTAACGATCGCGCCCGCGACGCCGCGGTCGGGTTCCCGCGCCGACGATGTGACGTAGATCTTGACCCCGCAGTCCTGCGCGATTTGATTCAACCGGTCGAGGTGCGGGGCGAAGTCCACGTCTGCGCGCAGTTCACGACCGATGAACTGGCTATTGGTGTAGATCTTGATCTCGCACCGGTCGCTGTCGCCATCTGCCGCCGTCGCCACCGCGTCGCCGGCGGCGCGCGCGACATTGCCGGCACCGATCGGATCGATCTGCTCGGTTTCGTCCTTTTCGATGTAATCGGCCAGCACGTAGCCGGTTTCGCCGTTGCGGGTTCTGACCTTGAGCCAGATTTCCTCTTCGAGGATTTCGACCTTCGTACCGCGACGCAGGGTGTGAATGATATTGCCCGTCTTCGGCGACTTGCGCAGCCTGAGGCCGCCGCGGGCAATGACTTGTCCATTACTCATGGCGACTGTCCTGTTTGCATTGCGGTGCGATTCGGCTAGCCCCGCTTCAACTTGAAAATTTCGGGGTCGGCGGCCCGGGGGACGATAATCCTGACCAGATGGGTCCGATGTCGCTTGAGCCAGCGCCGTTCCGCATCGAGCTTCTGGTGGACCCTGATCAAGCCTCGTCGCAGCGATGCCGCGCGCGTGAAATGCGCGATGTTTTCGCCCGGATCGACCGCCGACACGGTTACCTGCAGCTCCTTGTCTTCATCCGCCTGCCTCAGCTGCGAGTAGTAGCCGCCATCGCGCATCAAATCGAAACGATCGACGAACAGCGAGCGTCGCGACGGGTCGCGCCGGTTCTGGTGCACGTGCTCGAGCACCTCCTCGTGAAAATAGGCGCCTTCCTTGCTGAAGGTTTTGGTGAGGCTGTACCAGTGCTGTCGCTGCTTCGGCATGAAGCTCAGAAAGTAGTCCGGTATCGGCGCGCCAAATTCGTCCTCGACACGCACATTGACCTGGTAGTATTCGTGAAAATATTCAGCCGGCGTATCGGACTTTCGAAAAAACCGGTCGCGTTGCCGCTGCGCATCGTCGGCGAACCCGGCGAGAGTGCGGGTCGATTCGGTAACCGACCGCCAGTCGTCCCGGGCCTTTGCGTACTGGCTCGCGGTATTGACCGATAGCGCCTGCAGTACGAGCTCGCCGAGACGCGCCCCGGCCTGGCTATCCTTGCTGTGGCCCCCGTCTTCGGGAAGAACGATGTTGCCGTGATCGCGGTCGGGCAGCACCGCGAACGGGAACTCGTTGTCGTCGCCACCGCGTTTTTGCCACGGAATTTGCCGGGGCTCGAGCAGGTTCGCGGGATCGCCGCTGAAATCGATCGTAACCGCCTGCATGTTTAGGTTCGCCGCGGCGACGCGCACGGTGCCGTCGCTGCCGTTTTCGTTGACCAGCTTCGCCGCGACGTGGGTGTACGGGTGGGTGCCGACGATGACGAAGGGCCGCACCAGCTCGGAGCCATAGAACGCTGTCGAATCGGACCCGGACCGTGGATCGACAGCCAGATCATCCGCGGCAAGATCCCATTGAAATCGCGAGGCGAGCTCGAGTGCGTGCAGCATTTCTTCGCCGGTCTCGAAATCGTTGCGCCAGCCTTTGAATACGCGGCCGAGCATCGACCGCCCGATGTGCGCGAGGCGCGAGCCGAAATTCGCCGGTGCCAGCATCACCAGGTTTTTAACGGGGCACGGGCGATCGGCATAGTGGCTCGCGATCCAGCGCCGCGCGACCAGGCCGCCGGTGCTATGAACGATCAGGTCGAAACTCTTGTCGAGGCGATCGCGCGCCTGTTTCGATTTCGCCATTTTCTCGCGCACGACTTCCTCCATGCGCTTGGCGACATCCTCGATCTTGACGTCATCCTCGAGCGATTCGTAATCGCCAAGAAAGATGGCAATGGTCTTGTATCCGTTTTTCTTGAGAAAATCGGCCAGCGGGCGAAACGACGCCGAGTCGTCGCTCCAGCCGTGCAAGATGGCTACCTGGCGTGGCATGGCATTCTCCTGTCAGTCCCCAATTGCGATTCGATCGGCGGCCGGACGTCGCCGTCGGACATCGGCGCGCATGACGCCGACAGCCCGCCGGCAAAACGTATCGCCGCGGCGCCGATCGGCTCTTCATTCGAGCGCGGCGTGACCGGCCCAGACATCGGGCACTATCTGGTAAAGAAAAGACTTGGCAAAATCGGAGCCGCCCCAGTATTCGATATGCAGGTGCCGCGCCCGATTCATGCGCTCGAGCAGATTCATTTGGCGCGTCGCCGAGCCGCCGAAGTGAACGTTGTTCGGCAGCAGCCGATTCGACTTGTCACCCATGCCGAACTCCGGCTTTTCGATGGCGGGATCGGCTTCATTCGAGAAGTTCGATGACAAGACGTCGTTGCGCGAAAAAACGTTGATCCATTTCATTTGTCCCGGCGAGCGCTTGCGCGCTTTGAAGTAGTCCGGCCAGAACGTGCGAATGATATCGAACGGTGAACCGACCGTGATCAGGCTGTCGATGCGCCCGAAACGTGGCGTCGGCGCGCTGGTCTGGAAGATGCAGTCGATCGCGACGATCGAACCGAAAGAAAAGCCGATGACGTGGATCTTGTCGTAGTCGGTGTCGGATTCCGCGATGGTTTCGAGCAAGCCGGCAAACTGCCCGATCAGGGTTGGTTTCTTGCGGTCGGTCGACAGGTAGTCGAGACCGGACGCATAGTCCACCGCGGTATCGGTGACGAATTGCTTGATTCCCTGGCGAGTGAAGAGGCCCAGACCGGTCAGAATCACGATAGCGGATTGCGCCCACGGCAGCAGGTCGGCTATTTTCCGCGCGATCCAGTCGACGCCGGCGGCGGTCGAGCCGCCGTCGGTCGCTGGCGCCGCGCCGGGCAGTATGCCGGCGAGGTGGAGCGCGGTGGCCGCTGCGGTCGCGATCAACATGACCAGATAGACCGATATCAACAGAAATACCCCGCCGGCCGCCGCGACCTGAAACTTTTCGCCGGGACTCTTGCTCTTCTGCCTGACTGCCGCGAGGAAACGGAGCAGCAGGCCCGCGAGCAACCAGAAAATGGAAATCACTTGCCGGGCCGGCGCCCGACCCAGATAAATTTCGCGCAGCGTATCGCGGTAGTCCAGCTGGTATACGTCAATGAAGGGCATGGCCGGACCGCCACCATCGTGGCGTTGCACCGTGATCAGGCGCGTCCGCGAGCTGCCTTCGAACGCGAACTCGTTGCCTTCAGAGATGCTGAATTTCGCCGTACCGGTAGCCTGATTGCGATCGAAGGCAACCGCGATGCGGCGTGCGACCGCGTCGACCGTGATATCCCCCGCACCGAAGAGACCGGGCAGGTAGATGACCGCGTCTCGTCTTTTCGTGGTTGCAGCGCTCATTCGTCATCTCCCCAAGTCGCTAGCGTCGAGCAGGGCTTCTCGAAACGGCTGACGAATGATCGTATTGCGCGTGCCGGTCTTTGCGTCCCGGTTCGGGCACCCTGCAGAATGGCCCGGCGGAACCGTAAACCTTCCGCCGACATCGCCGACTTTGCCATATATTCGCAGGTTTTCGGTGAACTATGCGCCTTCCCCGAGGCGGGGTCAAACCGAAGATTATGTAAGCCTGATCCTACAAGAATCGGATGGCCACGTTCGAGGTGACGTCTGCCGGGTCGGCCCGACGCAACGTACTCGCCCGGGGGCGCTCGCGGCCAACGGGTCATAAGACAACCGGCTACCCCGTCGACCGCAGATCTCGGCGCTATCGAATCGAGGTGACAGTTTACCGGCCATTCACAATTCGATTTCGATCTGTCACTAGATTCGGGAGAATGGAAATCTGTCCCCGAAATCCCACCGACTTCTTTCACGAACTTGACGAAACCCTCGGTCCCGACGTCATTCTCGAGGAATTCGTCGTCGCCGATATCGAGTGTGCCCGATCCTGCAAAGCGCGCCTGGCCAAGGGCAGGTTGAAGTCTGCCGACGTCGGCCCGACACGATGCAACCTGCCGGTCCCGCGCTGTCAGCCGGGTTCGGCGGTGGCTCGATCCATCAGTTCGCGCGAGTTCGCGAATTGCCCGAATCAAATCACGGGGTGGTTCGAGGCGACGGAACAAAAAGCGCAATCGGCTATCCTCGCTTGCGGGCTGAATTAGCAGATACCTTGATAATTCAGGTCTTGCCGATGGACGAATCGAACGCTACCCGCAAACTAGCGGAGATCTTCTGCGCTGGTGTGGCTGGTTACAGCCGCCTGACCAGCTCCGACGATCTCGGCATACACTGGGGCGTCATCGAACTCCTCGACCTCGCCCGGGTGTGCCCGGTGAATACTGTAACTACACACGTAGTAGGCGGTGTGCCATCCACTTGATGATAGTGTGGGTTCGCGGTACACCGGACCGTCCCAAGCGACAGCAGGACATTGCCAGGCATTTATTCCGAAGCCCCAGCCGAGACCGGCTGGGGCTTTTTTTTGGCCTTGTGTGGATCGCGCGCAGGACGATATTGATCGAGTTGCCATGCGCAGCTCGGGTGCCGGGGCCACCGCTCGATCGATACCGGACTTGCGGACGTTGAAAAGCCGCCGCACCCCCGGCGTCAGAGCGTGATCGGAAATCCCATCTTCTGCACGATCCGAATCCAGGGCTTGCGCCAGCCGCCCTTTTCGTCGACCGTGTCGAGCGCGTACATCGTGATCCTGGCGCCGATCCAGCGAAACGGCTCCGGCGGGATGTAGTGCGGCAGGGTGCGGGCGAAGGTCATTTTCGTTTCGGGAATGTCCAGTTCGTCGAGTAGCGCGAGCCCGACGCGCGCGCCGAAACGCGACGCGGTGACGCCGAAACCGGAGTAGCCGCCGGCATAGATCATGCGGCCGCCGTGGTAC
>JBFGQE010000108.1:0-8670 GCA_041564355.1 Gammaproteobacteria bacterium
TAGGCGGCAATCTGCACCGTTTCGCGCTGCATCGACGAACCCAGCGCGCGGTGCACCATGCCGACGTGATAGCCTTCGCAAGAATTGTCGGCGTAAGTTTTCCAGTTGGCGCTGGCGGTTTTTTGCACGCTGCCGTCGAATCGCATAGTGTCGGTCGCGTCGAAACGCGTCGCGATCGACAGCGCATCGCCGAGCCAATCGGACAGTCCCGGCGCGTTTCCATCCAGGCAGACAAAGACCAGCCCGTTCCAGCTGTCGACTCTCAGCGGCAACAAGCCCATCGTTTCGCGCGCGATGACTTCGTCTGCACCCAGACCCGGGGTTTTTAGCAGTTCGCCGGAACAGGCATAGCGCCAGCCATGGTAGCGGCAGACGAATTCCCGGCAATGGCCATTTCCATCGAACACCAGCGGCCCGGCGCGGTGACGGCAAATATTGTAAAAGGCACGCAGCGAGGATTGCTGGTCGCGCACGATCACCAGCGGCCATTTCATCAGCGTCAGCGCGAGGTAGTCGCCGGGCCCAGCCAGGTCCGCGTCGATTCCGACCAGCCACCAGTGGCGGCGGAATATCCGTTCGCGCTCGAGTTCGAACACGGCGGGGTCGTGGTACCAGTCGTGGGGCAGGGCCTCGCTCATCCGCGTCATGCTTGCTATTTCGTTGCCAAACCTGGGGCGATGATGTTCCAATCGCGCCCATGCCGCAACAGTCAAATCTGCTGGGCTCCCTGTGGATGGTAGCCGGGGGGCTGCTCTTTGTCGCCGTCACGATACTGGTTCGCCACCTGGGCTCCGATATGCCCGCGGTGCAAGCCGCGTTCATTCGCTACCTGATCGGCGTGCTGCTGGTGATTCCGCTGGTCTGGCGCGTACGCTGGTCGCGGATGCGCGCACCAACGGTTCGTCTTTACCTGTTGCGCGGTGTCCTGCACGGCGCCGCGGTGATGCTGTGGTTTTTCGCGATGGCACGTATTCCGCTTGCCGAGGTGACCGCGATCGGATTCTCGACGCCGGTATTTACCGCGCTCGGCGCGATCTTGATTTTCCGCGAAACGGTGCACGCGCGGCGCCTGCTCGCGATCCTGGCCGGGTTCATCGGCACCCTGGTCATTCTGCGCCCCGGATTCCAGGAGATCCAGATCGGTTCGCTGGCGCAGCTGGTCGCGGCGTTTTTCTTCGCCGGATCGTTCCTCCTGACCAAGCAGATGACGCAAAGCGAGTCGTCGGGCGATATCCTCGTGATGCTGTCAATATTTTGCACGCTGGCATTGCTGCCCGGAGCGATTTACTACTGGCGGCCACCCACGCTGATCGAAATCGGCTGGCTCGCGCTGGTCGCGGTGTTCGCGACCAGCGGGCATTACGCGATCACGCGTGCGATCGCACACGCGCCGCTGACCGTGACCCAGCCGCTGACCTTCCTGCAGCTGGTCTGGGCCGTGCTCTTCGGCTACCTGCTGTTCGACGAGGTGCCGGATATCTGGGTGGTCGCGGGTGGCGCACTGATCATCACCGCGATCAGCTACCTGGCGCACCGTGAAGCAAAGCGGCAACGGCTGCGCCTGCAGTCGGCTTCTTCGATGCCGGAGTAGCGCGCTTCGGGTCTACTCCGCTCCGGCCGTCTGCAGGATTTTTATCATTTCGGCATGAGCGTAAATCCTGGCCAGCGCCAGCGGCGTGTTACCGCTGCGGTCCGGCAGGTTGACGTCGGCGCCGGCCGTGACCAGCGCGCGCAGCGTGGCCACATGTCGCGGTCCGCCGTCGCCGAGCACGATCGCTTCAATCAGCGCGGTCCAGTTCAGATTATTGACGTGGTCCAGCGGCGCGCCGGCGCGAATCAGGGTTTCGACCACCTCGACGTGACCGAGATGCGCCGCTGCGATCAGCGCGGTGCCGTCGTAACGGCTGGTCACGTTGGCTGCACTGCAGCCTAGCTCGAGCGCGAGTTTCAGGGTCGGTAAATCGTTGGCGACCGCGGCGATCGTCGCGATATCGTAATAGTCGCTTTCCAGCGCGTTGGCATCGGCGCCAGCCGCGACGAGCCGGCGCATCGCAGCGTGATTGCCGAGGTATGCCGCTACGTGCAGCGCCGTGCGCCCGTGCCGGTCGCGCTGGTCGAGATCCGGCTTCGCCGCGAGCTCGGCGATCAGCGCGTCGTCATCTTTCGTCGCGACGGCGGCAAACAGGCCCGAATAGCTGGCCAGGTCGTAGGTATCCGGCGGAACCTGGGCGCAAGCCATCGAGGCGCAGAGCAGTGCAAGCAAGGTCAGGATCCCGCGCACTGGAAAAACGGCCCCGGACCGCCTAGACCAGGACCTGGTCGAGCGCGCGCAGGATTTTTTCGACCTCGTCGCCGCTCGCGTAATGCACCAGCGACAGGCGCACGACGCCGTCATCGGGGTCGATACCGAGATCGCTGACCAGGCGGTGCGCGTAAAAATGGCCGTTCTCGGTGCCGATGCCGAGAGCCTGTAACTGCCGCGCGACCCCCGCCGCGCTCTCACGCAAGGGCTGAAAGGCGATGGTCGGGGCACGATCGTTATCGCGCGTGTGCGTTTTGCCGATCAGGCGAACACCGGCATGTTGGCGCAGGTAGTCGAGCAGCGGTTCGGCAAGACTGTTTTCGTGCTCGAGGATCAAACCGTGCAGGTCCTGCAGCTTCTGGTTGCGGCTTTTATCGCTGGCGCCAAACTGGTGCTGGTGCAGGCTGTCGAAATAATCCAGCACGCCGGCGCAGGCCGCGACCTGGGCATGTTGCGGTCCGGCCGGATTGTAATCCTTGGTCGGGTTACCGCTATTGAAGTAGTGCGCCTGCGAGGTCAGGTCACCGTGAATCTCCTGGTTTACGTACATCACGCCCTGGTGCGGCCCGAAAACCTTGTACAAACTGAAGGCGTAGCCATCGACGCCGAGCGCCTTCAAATCGCAGACGTGGTGCGGCGCGTAAGCCACCGCGTCGATGAACACGCGCGCTTTGCTGCCCGATTTGATCGTGTTGACGATTTCGGCCACCGGGTTGACCGTTCCGGCGACGTTGGAGCAATGCGTGAAAAACACCCAGCGGGTATTGTCGCGTAACAACGGGAACAGCGTATCGATGCCGAGCAGGCCGCTGTCCTTTTCGACTTCCCACTGTCGAATCGTGACGCCTTTTTCCAACGCCTTGCGCCGCCACGCGCCGCTGTTGGCCTCGTGGTCCTGGTTGGTGACAATGATTTCGTCGCCGGGCTGCCAGAGTTCACCGATGGCCTGTGCCATGACATAGGTGTTGATCGACGTCGACGGCCCGATGTTCAGTTCGGTTCGATCGATATTCAGTGCCTCGGCCCATCCCTGGTGCGCGCGGTCCATCGCCCGACCGGCCTCGGCAGAGCTCGGGTAACCCGAGTAAGGCTGTACCCGCGTATGGTGGTTGTAGTGTTCGAGCAGGTCGTTGACCTGCCTGCAGACATAGCTGCCGCCCGCATTGGAGGCGAACACGAACTCAGGATCGTCGTGTAGCTGGTCGAACTGGGAACGGACAAATTCGAGATCGAGACTCATGTAGGGCTCCGCGTTAGTCGCTTACGGGTAGTTGCATTGGTACTCGGCGTGGACGCGTTCGAATCGCTCGAGATTCTTGGCCGTGTAATCGGCGAAATCCATATCCACGCGAGAGTAGAGTTCGGATACCATCGACCACATGGTTTCACGCAACAAAGACGCGCATTTCATCGCATGATAACTTGCCAGCAATGCGTGATCGGTTGCGCGATCGAAATATTGCTCGAGCATACCCAGTTCCTGCTTCGTGTCGAGCTCGTTGTTCGACGCCAGGTTGGACAGGTCGAACAACGGGCTGTTGAATCCGGCGTAATCGAAATCGATCAACCAGATGCGCTCGCCGTAGTCGATGAAATTGGCCGGCAACAGGTCGTTATGGCCAAACACGATTTCGACCGGTCCCACCGCCTGCTCGAGTCTTGCCGCGATGCGCGACAGCTCGTCGAGCCGGGCCGCGTGCGCGCTGTCGCCGCGCTGCAACAGGTTGTGGTAATGGCGTAACACCTGGAACACCCAGAACATGACCGGCACCTGCGTAAACTGCTTCGGTATCTCGTTGTGGAAGCGTCGCAGCAGTTCGATGATGCGTTCCAGATTAGCCTGCTCGCGCACGTCCGCCTCGGTGTAAACCCGGCCCTCGACGAAACGGGAGACGAGTATGCCCGGCTCGTGATGCACCAGCTGCGGCGAGACATCGATGGCGAACGCGGCCTCGCTGGTGGCAATCTCGTTGGCGCGCGAGATCAGGTGAATCGGATCGTCTTCGCCGAGTCGCACGACGAAATCGCCCCGCTCGTCGCTGACTTTGTAATTCAGATTAGTCATGCCGCCGCCGAGTGCTGCGATGCTGATTTGGCCCTGCCAACAGGGTAGCCCGGCGATGCGCTGTGGCGCGGAATCGGTCATGGTATTTTATTCAGATAGCGGTTCGAAGCATGATAGCATCGAAGACGCTATGCGCAATCTTGCCAGGTCTTTCTTCACCCGAGGCTGGTGCCAGTTCGAATTCGACCCTCTGCTGAACGAATGGATTCGCTTCGCGCTGCCGATAGCGCGCGCAACCCTGACCGCGCCGGAACATGCCAGGTGGTACCGTTACCAGGGGACCTGGTTCGCCGGCGTCAACGCGTTACCGAACGACGCCAGCGGCGCGGTCGGTGAAAGCGGACCGATTCGCGGGTTGGCGGTCGATTTTATCGAAAGCGTACTGGGCCTGCGCGGCTTCGCCTGGGACGCGGCTCAGGTCTCGGTCTGCTTTCCGGGTTACCCGCAGCCGATGCCGGGCGAATCGGACGGCCGCGCGCGATTTCGCCGCGAGCGGGACGCGGCTCACGTGGACGGTTTGCTGCCCGAAGGGCATAAGCGGCGCCGGCATTTACGAGAACATCACGGTTTCATCCTTGGCATACCGATGGTCGATTATAACGCCGACGCCGCGCCATTCGTCGTCTACGAGGGATCGCACGAACTAATGCGCGAGACTTTCGCCGCCCGTTTCGCCGGCATCGATCCGGCCGCCTGGGGTGATGAAGATATTACCGAAACCTACCATGCCGCGCGCGAACGGGTTTTCGCGCAGTGCGATCGCGTCGAACTGCATGCGCGTCCCGGCGAAGCCTTTATCGCTCATCGCCTGTCGTTGCACGGCACCGCGCCGTGGCGTGACACCGCGGTCGCCGGCGATGACGGCCGCATGATTTGCTACTTCCGGCCCGATCCGTTCGGTGCGCACGAATGGTTAAACCACCCCTGATGACGCGGCCGGGTCCGGGTTTCTAGCGAAGGGTTATGCTGCCGCCGGGCGTGTCGAGCGTGGCGCTGAGGTAAGGCGCTTCGTTGTCGGGGAGCGGGTCGATCGTGACCAGTTCGAGCGCGCCTAGCGCCGCCAGGCGTCCTGCGAGCCACTCGGGTCGGTTGTGGTGCAGCGTCAGGTTTTGCAGGCGGCAGCCGAGGTCGGCCATGCCGCGGGACGGGTGCGGGCTGCTGTGCCACTGGATGCAATAGGGCAGCAGGCCGTCGGCGAGCAGGCGACCGTCGTCGGTCAGCGCGATTTCCCAGGACAGGTTGTCGCGCGACAACGCGGTCGGTGTGCCGATGTCGAATCCGGCTTCGCCGGCGAGCTTTTCGATATCCGGGGTATTGATCACCCAGGTGAGCAGCCGCGGCCGACGCGCGAGCTGTGCACGCAGTAGCGACGAATCCAGGCCGAACCAGCGCGGACGCTTCGGCACCTCGCCCTGCGGATTGATCGCGATGACCTCGAGATAACTGTCGTTGCCGAGCTGCATTAAACAATTATGCGTGCCAAGCGTGCGGTGCTCGCCACCGGGCGGGACTTCGACGCCGAGGGTATGCTGCACAAAGTCGACGCCCTGGGTCAGGGATTCGGCGGCGATGACAATATGATCGAGGCCCTGCATCGGCGCAGTCTAATTCACGGCGCTACCTGAGAACAGTTTTACGGGGTAGAATTTGCCTCCTCGGAAAACCAAAGGGGGAGTCAGCGTGAATATACTGACCAATCGAATCGAGTACGCGGTCGGCGACGCCGGTCACGAGGCTTACCTTGCCTACGACGACGAAATTGTCGGCGATCGGCCTGGCGTCATCATCGTGCACGAATGGTGGGGCCTCAATGATTACATCGTGCATCGCGCGCACATGCTCGCCGAGCTCGGTTACGTCGCGCTCGCGATCGACATGTACGGTGGCGGCCAGGTTGCGGACAACCCGGACCAGGCCGGCTCCCTGATGGGCGGGGTGCTAAGCGACATGGAGACCGGCACCGCCGCGCTCAGGGCCGGTTACGATCTGTTGCTCGACCAGCCCGGCGTCGATGCCGGCCGCACCGCCGCGATTGGTTACTGCTTCGGCGGTGCCATGGTGCTGCACATGGCGCGCATCGGTCTGCCGCTGTCCGCGGTGGCCAGCTTCCATGGCGCGCTCGGATCGTTTCACACCGCGGCACCCGGCAGCATCCAGGCGAAAATACTGGTTTGTCATGGTGCCGCCGATTCGATGGTCACGCTGGACGACCTGGAGGGCTTCAAGCAGGAAATGGATGCCGCGCAGGCGGATTACGAGGTGCTGCTGCTCGACGGCGCCAAGCACGGATTCAGCAACCCGCAGGCGGACGTCAACGCGGAAAAATACGGTATCGACCTGGGCTACCAGCAGCAGGCGGATACGGATTCCTGGGCCGCGCTGCAGGCATTGTTCGCCCGGGTTTTTTAGTGAGCATGGAAATCGACCTGACCGCGGTGCGCCGCGACTACGAGTCGCACTTCCTCTCGCGCAAGGACATGGACTCGGATCCGTTGGTTGAATTCGGGCGCTGGTTGCAGCGCGCGCGTGATCTCGAACTGCTCGACGCCACCGCGATGACGCTCGCGACGGCGAACGCGCAGGGGCGGCCGTCGGCTCGGGTCGTACTGCTAAAGCACGTCGACCGCGACGGTTTTTGCTGGTACACGGATTCGCGCAGCCAGAAAGGACGCGAGCTGGCGGAGAATCCGCAGGCGGCGTTGCTGTTCCACTGGCGTGACCTGAGCCGCCAGGTTCGAATTCACGGCAACGTCACGCGGCTACCCGATGCCGATGCGGACAAGTATTTCCAGATTCGTCCGGAGGGCAGTCGCTTCAGCGCGGCCGCGTCGAATCAATCCGCGGAAGTCGAAAGCCGATCGAAGCTGGAGGACGAGGTGCTGCGTTTGCGTGCAGCCTACCCGGACGGTGACGTGCCGCGCCCCGGGTCATGGATCGGATACCAGCTGGTGCCCGAATATTTCGAGTTCTGGCAGGGGCGGGACAATCGCCTGCACGACCGGATTGCCTACGAGCGGGCATCCGGTAGCTGGGTCATGAAACGGTTGTCGCCGTAATGCTCGCCGCCGCCCTCGTCGCGTTCGCACATTTTCTCGCCTACTTCGCGCTGAGCGCGGCTTTGGTGCTGCAACTCGGATTGATTACCGAGTCGCCCAGCATCGATGTCGCCCGCCGCATTCGGCGCGCCGATCGCGCGCTGGTGCTGTCCGCGCTGGCGGTACTCTTGTTTGGATTTTTGCGCGTCATCTATTTCGAAAAGGGCAGCGCTTATTACTTCGACAATAGCTTTTTTCAGCTCAAGCTGGCGCTGTTCGCGACTGGCGCCGTGCTGTCGCAGTTCCCCAGCGCCGAGTACCGGCGCTGGAGCAGTGAATTGAGCCAGGGCGTTGCGCCCGAACTCGGCAGCGCCGCAGTCACCCGGCTGAAGCGCCTGATTCACTGGCAGTTGATCGTAATCATGGGCATTTTGCTTTGCGCCTCGTTAATGGCGAAAGGTTTCGGCAGTTGAATTGGACGCGTCACAACCCGCGAGGCACGAGATGAGTTTTTGCAGCAGAATACGGCAGAAAGAGTTGCTTCTCGGCACGATGCTGACCATTCCCGCGCCGGAAACCGCGGAAATGGTTGCCAAGTGCGGCTTCGACTGGCTGTTCATGGATGGCGAACACGCGCCGTTGTCGGTACTGGACTGGCAGCGCCTGATGCAGGCGGTCGGCGGGCGCTGCGCCAACATTCTGCGCGTGCCGAGCGCGAGCGAGCGCGACATCAAGAAGGCGCTCGACATCGGCGCCGACGGGATCATCGCGCCGATGGTCAACAGTGCCGAGCAGGCGAGGCAGGTGGTCAGCTGGTGCAAGTATCCTCCGCTGGGCGAGCGTGGCGTCGGCCTCGCGCGGGCGCAGGGTTATGGGCTCGACTTCGCCGAGTACATGGAAAAGGCAAACGATACGATCGCGGTTATCGTGCAGGCCGAGCATATCGACGCGGTAACGCAAATCGATGAAATCGCGCTGGTCGAGGGTATCGACGCGGTTTTCGTCGGGCCTTACGATCTCTCCGCGAGCATGGGCAGAACCGGCGAGGTCGACCATCCCGAGGTTGTCGCCGCGATCGAGCGGGTCGCCGCCACTTGTCGGCGGGAGAATATCGCGCTCGGCTTTTTCGGCGTCAGCGCGGAGAGCGTCATGCCGTGGATCGACAAGGGGTACACGCTGATCTGTGCCGGCGTCGACGCCGGTTTCGTAACCGCCGGCGCAACCCAGGTACTCGACGCGTTGCGCCGATAGTTTGAGTTTCGGGGACA
>JBFGQE010000109.1:0-8638 GCA_041564355.1 Gammaproteobacteria bacterium
CATCATCGCCCCCGGTCTGACCGGCCATCGGGACAAGGGCCTGGTTCCGCCCAAGGCCGATTTCGCCAAGGCAAAGCAATACCTGGATGCCGCGGGCCTGTCGGGTGGCACCACGGTGACACTCGATGTCCTGAACAAGGCGACCAACGTCACCACCGCCCAGGTAATTCAGGCGACCCTGGCGCAGATCGGCATTACCGTCGAAGTCAACCTGCATGAATCGGGCGCGTTCTGGTCGCTGGGGGATTCCAGCGCCGGCGAACGTTACAAGGATATTCAACTGATTCTGAATCGCTATTCGATGGGGCCGGATCCTTCTTATGCCACGGCCTGGTTTATCTCCGAGCAAAAGGGGATCTGGAACTGGGAGCGCTTCAGCGATGCGGAATTCGATCGACTCGAGGCGGCCGCCAAGGCCGAGACCGACAAGGTGAAGCGCGCCGAAATGTACCGCAAAATGCAGGACATCATGGAGGCGAGCGGCGCTTACCGGTTCCTGACGCACGAGGCTGCGCCAGTAATCTACCGCAATACGATCAAGCCGGCATTGAGGCCCGACGGGTTGCCTTTGTTGCGCTATTTCGCCACTGCTTGATTCCGCCGTCCGGCAGGCCCGGTTTTCCGGGCCTGCCAGCTTTTACCCGGGCGTACCAGCTTTAAGGGAGTATTGACTTGCTACTCTACCTGGTCAAACGACTGCTGCTCGGCATGCTAATCGTGGTCTTCGCGGTTACCCTTCTGTTTTGCATGATCCACCTGGTTCCGGGCGATCCGGCCAGAATACTGCTAGGGCCCCGCGCGACGACGGAAATGATTGCCAATCTTTCTGCGCAGATGGGCCTCGATCAGCCGCTGCCGGTACAGATACTCAGGTTTTTCGGCAACCTGCTGCGCGGGGATCTGGGGATGGACGTGATAACCAACCGCCCGGTAGCGGAAATGGTTTTTGGCCAGCTTCCTTATACCCTGTGGCTGATTTTCAGCGCGATCATCGGCGCGATGCTAATCGGTATCCCTTTGGGCTGTTACTCGGCCGTGCATCGAAATTCGTTTGTCGATCGCGTCACCGGTGTCGTATCGGTCGCCTGTATTACCGCTCCCGCCTTCGTCGTCGCGCTCTACTCGTTGTTGATTTTCGCGGTCACGCTAAAATGGTTTCCCGCGGTCGGTGCCGGAGAAAAAGGTCAGTTCTGGGACCAGGTTTCGCACCTGGTGCTACCCGCGTTCGCGATCGGGCTTTCCTGGGTGGGTTATCTATCGCGGTTGGTGCGCGCGTCGATGCTCGAGATCATGGGCGAGAACCATATCCGTACGGCGCGCGCATACGGGTTGCCCGAGCGCACCGTGGTTTATCGCTATGCGTTGAAACTCGCGGTGCTGCCTACCGTGACCGTAATCGGTGTCGGCATGGGATTCCTGCTGTCGGCTGCGCTGTTTACCGAAATCGTGTTCGCCCGGCCCGGCATCGGCAAGCTTATATTCGACTCGATCACGACCCGAAACTACCCGGTGGTGATGGGCTCGGTGCTCGTCAGTACCTTTCTGTTCGTCATCAGTACGACGCTGTCGGACCTGGTTAACGCCTGGCTCGACCCCAGAATTCGCGCCTCGCTGTGATGGCTCGAACGCAATGAAAGACCTGGTCAGACGAATTTCATCCGAACCGTTGGGTTTGATGGGCCTGTGCCTCGTGGCCCTGATGGTAATCAGCGCGCTGTTTGCCGGTCTGCTCGCGCCCTATGATCCGATCGAGCTGAATATAATGGATCGCTTGCAGGGCCCATCGGCCAGCCACTTGCTCGGCACCGACCAACTCGGCCGCGACCTGTTTTCCAGGGTGCTGTATGGCGGGCAGGTAGCGCTCAAGGTCGCGCTGTTGTCGATAGGCGCGGCGCTCACGATCGGGATCATGCTCGGATTGATCGCCGGGTACGGTCCGCGCTGGCTCGACAACGGGATCATGCTGTTTTTCGATACCATCCGCTCTTTCCCGACCGTCATGTTTGCGCTCGCCACGGTTGCGCTGGTGGGTCCCTCGCTGGGAACGGTCATTCTCGTCATCGTGGTGACCTCGATACCCACTTACGGCCGCGTGGTGCGCACCCAGACGCTGACCATCAAGTCGAGCGAATTCATCAAGGCGGAAATGGTCATGGGGGCATCGACGTTCAGGATTCTGACGATACATATCCTGCCCAACGTGCTGGGGCCACTGCTGATTCTGGCGTCGATGGATATTCCGACCGTCATTGCGCTCGAGGCCGGATTGAGTTTTCTCGGCATGGGGGTAAAACCGCCGACTCCCTCCTGGGGCAGCATTCTCAACGACGGCTATACGCTGATTCGCAATACGCCCTGGCCGATCATCGCCGGCAGCATTCCGTTGATTCTGGTGACCCTCGGCTTTACCTTTCTGGGCGAATCGCTGCGCGACCAGCTTGATCCTAAACTGCGCAAGTCGCTGTGAGCGAAAACATCCTCACCATCCGGAATTTATCGATCGAATACCAGACCGACCGCGGCGCATTGCAGGCCATGCGCCACGTAAACCTGGACGTTCCGGAGGGCTCGATTGTCGGTGTCGTCGGTGAAAGCGGCTGCGGCAAATCGACGCTGATCTCGGCGATTATCCGCTTGCTGGCTCCCAACGCCCGCGTCACCGGCGGATCGATCGAGTTCGAAAAACAGGATTTACTGCAACTCCCGCCAAACAAGATGCGCGACATCCGCGGTACCCGCCTGTCGATCGTGTTTCAGGACCCGATGTCGACGCTGAATCCGGTACTTTCGATCGGCCGGCAGATGACCGATATCCAGTATCGCGACAAGCGAACCGCGGCCGAAAAGCGACAGCGTTCGATCGATATGCTGGCCAGTGTCGGTATCCCCGATCCCGCCAATCGGCTCAACCAGTTCCCGCATGAATTCTCGGGCGGAATGCAGCAGCGAATCTCGATCGCGATGGCGCTACAGGCCGAACCGTCGCTGCTAATCGCCGACGAGCCGACCACGGCGCTCGACGCGACGCTCGAAGTGCAAATCATTCATTTGTTGAAAAATCTGCAGTCGAACATGGGTTGTTCGATCCTGTTCATCTCGCATCATCTCGGCGTGATCGCCGAACTTTGCGATTACGTGGTCGTCATGTATGCCGGCGAGGTTGTCGAAGAGGGCAGCACCCGCGATATCTTCGGAAATCCAACCCATCCCTACACGGTAAAACTGCTCGAATGCGACCCGGCAAGCATCAAGCATAAATCGCGCTCACTGCCGACAATCCCGGGTGAAATTCCCGACCTGGTGAGTCTGCCCCCCGGATGCATTTTCAAGAATCGATGCGATTGCTCGATCGAAACCTGCGACACGATTACACCGGGCTGGATCGAGTCGGAAGCGGGGCATTTCGTCAGCTGCCATCTGGTGAAAGCATGAGTGCGATACTGGAGGTCAGGGATCTGCGGATCAGGTTTCGGATCAAGTCGACGCTGCAGGCGCTGTTGCAGAAAATCGAAGATCCCTTTATCGATGCCGTGCGCCAGGTATCTTTCGATATCGAACGGGGTCAAACCTATACGCTGGTGGGCGAGAGCGGGTCGGGCAAGTCGACTCTGGCCTACGCGGTTGCGGGATTGCTGCACCCATCTGAAGGCAGTATCCGTTTTCTGGGACAAGAGGTAACCGAAATGTCGGCCAGCGAGATGATGGATTATCGCAAGCAAATATCCTTCATGTGGCAAAACCCGGTTGGTTCGTTGAGCCCGCGTCTGAGCATCGGTTCGCTGATCACCGAGCCTTACAGGATTCACGGCCTGAAAGATCGGGACCTCAAAGCCGAAGCCCATCGGTTGCTCAAACTGGTGGGCTTGCCGACCCATTTCGCGCAGCGTTATCCGCACCAGCTCAGCGGCGGCCAGGCGCGCCGGGCCGGGGTCGCGCGGGCGCTAGCGCTCGACCCGAAACTGATCATCGCCGATGAACCCACCGCGGGGCTGGATGTCTCGTTTCAGGGAGAGATTCTCAACTTGCTGAACAGATTACAGGATGAACTCGGCGTCAGCATGTTCGTGATCACCCACAATCTGAACATCGTGCGCCATATATCCGACCGCACCGCGATCATGTATCTCGGGCGGTTTGTCGAGCAGGGCCCAACCGACGATATATTCGAATCGCCGCGCCATCCGTATACGCTGGCGCTGCTATCCGCCAATCCCGAACCCGATCCCGAGGCCACCATCGAAGAACGCATCGAGCTCAAAGGGGAAGTACCGAGCCTGATGAATCGGCCGATCGGTTGCGAGTTCCATACGCGCTGCCCCTTTACCGGCAAGCACTGCGATACCGAATTCCCGCCACTGCGGACCTTTGGCGAAGCGCACAGCATCACTTGCCACTATCCGCGTGATTAAGCGTTAATCATGAGCGAACGTATCGATCATTGCTGGATTCCGATGCCGGACGGTGCTCGCCTGGGTGCCCGCTTGTGGCTGCCGGATGCCGATGCGCCAACGCCTGCCGTTCTCGAGTACATTCCCTATCGCAAGGATGACTATTCGGCGCTGCGGGATTCCACCACGATCGCTCACTTCGCTAATCACGGTTACGCCTGTATACGCGTCGATATGCGCGGTTCGGGCAGTTCCGACGGCGTGCTGTACGACGAATATACCGACCAGGAAATCGACGATGGCGTCGCCGTGATCGAGTGGATCGCCGCACAGCCCTGGTGTAATGGCAGGGTCGCCACGATGGGGATATCCTGGGGCGGCATCACCGGATTGCAACTGGCGCAGCGGGCGCCCGAAGCGCTTAAAACGATAATCGTCCTCGGTGCCACCGAGCAGCGTTACTACGACGATGCCGGTTACTATATCGGCTGCCTGGTGGGACAGACCCTGGGCTGGGCCGCAATCATGTTTGGTTACAATACGCGTCCTCCGGATCCTGAACTGGCGGGCGCGAGTTGGCGCCGGACCTGGATGGATCGACTGGAAAACACGCCGCATTACCTGGAACGCTGGTTCGAGCATCAACATAAAGATGCCTATTGGTTGACCAACTCGGTGGAGACCGATTGCGGCGCGATTAAAATTCCGGTGTATGCGATCAGCGGCCACGCTGATTGCTGGCCGAATACCGTGCCGCGCCTGCTGGAAAAACTCGAGGCCCCGGTGCGCGGCCTGCAGGGCGCGTGGTGCCATCGCTATCCACATTTGGGCATACCCGGCCCGACGGTGGATTTTCTATCCGACGCGCTCCGCTGGTTCGACCACTGGTTAAAGGACGAAGACAACGGAATCATGGATGAAGCCGCATACCAGGTTTATCTGCAGGACAGCGTAAAACCGCAGCCCTATTACGAAAACAGGCCCGGACGGTGGATTGGCCTGGCCGGTTGGCCCTCTGAACAGGTCGAGCAAAAAGTGTTTCATCTCAATTTGAACGGCTTGACTGAAAGGCCGATAACTGGGCAGTCCATGGAAGTGTCTTCGCCGCAAACGACGGGCCAGTTATCCGGTGAATACATGCCCTGGTTTGCGTTCGGACCGGCGGAAGAGTTGCCGGGAGATCAGCAGGCCGAGGATGCCGGGTCGCGGGTATTCGATACCGCAGTCCTGAGCGAAAAATTGGCGATACTCGGAAACCCGACACTACGGGTCGGGCTGCGCAGCAACCAGCCGCAGGCGCTCGTTGCAGCGAGGCTATGCGACGTCTGGCCCGACGGTTCGAGCACCCTGATTACCCGCGGCATCCTGAATTTGAGCCAGCGTGATGGTAAGTCTACCCCGAAGTCGCTGATTCCCGGGGAAATCGTCGAGGTCGAAGTCGGCCTCAATCACGTCGGTTATGTCGTACCGCGAGGGCACAGATTGCGCTTGTCGATTTCGACCAGTTACTGGCCGATCGCGTGGCCGGCGCCGAAAACCACGACCCTGACCCTGAATTCAGAGCAGAGTTCGCTTGGCTTGCCGCTGCTGCGAAGCGAGAACGCTGACGCCAGGCTGACCCACTATGGCGAATCCATCATCGGCGATGCAGAGCCGATGACGACGCTCAGGCCTGTCGCGCAAAGCAGAAGAATCTTTATCGACGAGACCACGCGGCTAAACGTGCTCGAAATAAAGGCGGATAATGGTAAATCCAGATTCGAGCGCACGGGGATGGAGATGGGATCAACCACTCTGTCCCGGTTTTCCATTGGTGAATCAGATCCGCTGTCGGCAATGGCCGAGTATCAATGGGAATGGGAATTTGGGCGCGGCGCGTGGCAGGTAAAAACCCATACTTACACAAGGATCACGTCGGATGCTTCATTTTTTTATCTTCACGCGCTAGCGACAGCCTGGGAAGGGGGCGAGCAGGTTTTCAACAAGCAGTGGGATCAAAAATTTGAACGCGACCACTTCTAATGACGACCTCACCGGACAGGTAAGGGAAATCGAACACTGCTGGGTGCCGATGGCGGACGGCGTGCGCCTGTCGGCCCGTCTGTGGCTGCCAGAGATCGTGCCGGCACCGGCTATTGTCGAATACATTCCATACCGCAAGCGCGACATGGTGCGCGCGCGCGACGAACGCAATCATCCCTGGTTCGCCGCGCGGGGTTACGCTTGCGTACGCGTTGATATGCGCGGTTCGGGCGATTCGGAGGGCGTGATGGAAGACATGTATAGCAGTGCCGAGCTAGACGATGGCCTGGCCGTGCTCGAGTGGGTCGCGCAACAGGACTGGTGTGACGGCGCCATCGGCATGATGGGCACTTCCTGGGGGGGCACCAGTGCGCTGCAGGCAGCGGCGGCGGGGTCCGGTTTGCTCAGGGCGGTGATCGCGGTCTGCGCAACCAACGATCGCTATAGCGACGATATACACCACATGGGCGGCTGCCTGCTGACCGACTCGATCGAATGGGGCGCGACGCTGCCGGCGATTCTGGCGCTGCCGCCCGCGCCCGAATCCGACCCGCGGGAATGGCGCAATAACTGGCTCGCACGCCTCGCGCGGCTCGAATTTCCGTTGTTTTCCTGGATCGAGCACGAAACCCGCGACGCCTACTGGCGTCACGGCTCGGTCGCGGAAACCCCGGGAGCCTTTGATTGCCCGGTGCTCGCGATCGGCGGCTGGTCGGATCGTTATAGCAACACGGTCATGAATATGCTCGCGGACAACCCGGACAATTGCTGGGGCATCGTGGGTCCCTGGGGTCATCATTATCCCGATCAGGGGGTGCCCGGTCCGGCAATCGGTTTTCAACAGGAAGCGCTGCGCTGGTGGGACCGCTGGTTGCGCGCGCACGATAACGGCGCCGACCAGATCCCGCGTCTGCGCGTCTGGTGCAATGAATATCAGGCGCCGACGGATTTTCTTGCCATGCGCTGCGGGTACTGGCTCGCGCTACCGGATTGGGCTGCGGCGCTTGCCTCGCAGGAATATCGGGAATTCGAACTCGACTCCCGGCCCGTCGCGAATGCCCGCGGGACCTCTCCCGGATTTACCCGAATCCCCCATGATTTACGTCTTGGCGCCGCCGCCGGCGATACCGGATATTTCGGTCGCCCGGGCGGATTGCCTACGGATCAGTCGATCGATGATGCACGCAGTCTGGTGTTCGATACGGAGCCCCTGGATACGGATCACGTATTGTTAGGCAAGGCCGAGGTCGGGGTTGGCCTGCGAACCGCTCGGCAGCCGGCGCAAATCGTGGTGCGACTCGAGGACGTTGCTCCGGACGGGCAGATCGGGCGTGTCGCCTACCAGGTACGCAATCTCGCGCTGGACGAGGCTTGCCAACCCGCCGAGCCGAATGTGGACGAGCGCGTTACCCGGCTTGACCTCGTGTTACCCAATGCAGCACACGTGTTTGGCATCGGACACCGGATACGGATTGCGCTGTCGACCTGTTACTGGCCGATGATCTGGCCGTCGGCGGACAGGCCCGATATTGCCGTCGACAACCGCAGGCTGAAATTACGACTTCCGCTCGCCCCCGTGGACGCAACGCGTTTTGCGCAATCGGAATTTGCCGAATCCCTGACACCGGTAAACCGTGACGCGAGGCTGGTTCACGACAGAATCCAGCGAGAAGTTGAATTTGACGCTGCCAGCGGCAACCTCGTTTACCGCTGGCGGCAACCACTCGCGATGACGCGGCATGCATCGGTCAATATCGATATCGGAGCTGAAATCACGGCCGAGCATCGCATCGATATCGGCGATCCGCTGTCGGCGTACAGCCGTTTCGAGCATCGCTTGACGGCTTGTCTCGGGGACCTGAGCTTCGAGACCTTGGGCGTAGCACAGATGCGCGCAAGTCGCGATCGTTATCTTGTCGAGGGATCCATTCGGGCCAGCGAAAACGATGCCGAAATTTTTACCCGGGACTGGTCGCGAGAAATCCCGAGAAAGTACGCCTGAAATCGGGATATTTAGCGGCGCGCACGGACGTCCAACCGTCGCCGAGATCTGAGCCAAATACCACTCCTGCAAAGCAGGCAAAGGTGCTCGGCGAGCAAGGTAAACAGTGTTGTCACCCGTTTCGAAGACTGCTCGCCAAAGGGGTCGAAATGGCTTACAGGCTGTACCGGCCTGCCCTGGGGCAATAGTACAGTTGAATTGATGATTTCCGGTGTGGGAATTTTGC
>JBFGQE010000110.1:0-8626 GCA_041564355.1 Gammaproteobacteria bacterium
AAGACGTCATCGAAGAGGTCAAGGCTTCCGGATTGCGCGGTCGCGGCGGCGCGGGATTCCCGACCGGACTGAAATGGAGTTTCATGCCGCGCAGTTCGCCGATACAAAAATACATCGTCTGCAACTCGGACGAGTCGGAGCCCGGTACCTGCAAGGACCGTGACATATTGCGTTTCAATCCGCACGCGCTGGTCGAGGGCATGGCGATCTGCGGTTACGCGATCGGGGCAACCGTGGGCTACAACTACATGCGCGGCGAATTTATCGACGAACCGTTTAAACGCTTCGAAAACGCGGTCAAGGAGGCCTACGCGGCCGGGTACCTGGGCAGGAATATTCTCGGCAGCGGCGTCGATTTCGATCTTTACGGTGCCCTCGGGGCGGGCGCCTACATCTGCGGCGAGGAAACCGCGCTGCTCGAATCGCTCGAGGGCAAGAAAGGCCAGCCGCGCTACAAGCCGCCTTTCCCGGCCAACTATGGTCTCTACGGCAAGCCGACCACGATCAATAACACCGAGTCGCTGGCTTCGGTACCGATGATCATCCACAAGGGCGCCCAGTGGTTTGCCGATCTCGGTATCCCGAACAACGGCGGGGTCAAATGCTTTTCGGTTTCCGGGCATGTCAATGCGCCCGATAACTTCGAAATTTCGCTCGGCACGCCGTTCAGGGACTTGCTCGAGATGGCCGGCGGCGTGCGCGACGGGCGCAAGCTCAAGGCGGTCATTCCGGGCGGCTCTTCGGTACCGGTGCTGCCCGGGGACGTGATGATGGAGTGCACGATGGATTACGACTCGATCGCCAAGGCGGGCTCGATGCTCGGTTCCGGTGCGGTTATCGTGATGGACGAAACCACCGATATGGTGGTCGCGCTGCGCCGTATTTCACGCTTTTACTTTTCCGAGTCCTGTGGTCAATGCACGCCCTGTCGCGAGGGTACCGGCTGGCTGTATCGCATGCTGACGCGGATCGTCGAGGGCAAGGGCCGGCCGGAAGATATCGAGTTGCTCGAGGAAGTTTCGCACAAGATCGAGGGACGCACGATTTGCGCGCTTGGCGACGCCGCGGCAATGCCGGTATGGAGCTTCATCAAGCATTTCCGCCACGAGTTCGAATACTATGTCGAGCACAAGCGCTCGATTGTCGACAATGCTGCCTGAATGGAAACGACCGACTTATGAGCGATAGCATCACAGTCACGATAAACGGCCAGGAGATCGAAACCCAGGCGGGTCGCCTGCTGATCGACGTTGCCGACGAAAACGACATCGTGATTCCGCGCTTTTGTTACCACAAGAAACTGTCGGTAGCCGCCAATTGCCGCATGTGCCTGGTCGAAATCGAGCGCGCGCCGAAACCGATGCCGGCCTGCGCGACCCAATGCATGGACGGCATGGTGGTCAAGACTCGCTCCGAAAAATCGATTGCCGCGCAAAAGTCGACCATGGAATTCCTGTTGATCAATCATCCGCTGGATTGTCCGATCTGTGACCAGGGTGGTGAGTGCGAATTGCAGGATGTCGCGATGGGTTTCGGCGAAGGCGTATCCAAGTATACCGAGCAAAAGCGCGTGGTCATGGACAAGAATATCGGACCGCTGATCGCGACCGACTTTACCCGCTGCATCCACTGCACGCGATGCGTGCGGTTTGGAGATGAAATCGCCGGCATGCCGGAACTCGGTGCGACCGGCCGCGGTGAGTTCATGGAGATCGGCACCTACATCGAAAAAGCCATCGTCTCCGAATTGTCAGGCAACGTGATCGATATCTGTCCGGTGGGTGCGCTGACCGCGAAACCGTCGCGCTACAAAGCGCGCCCCTGGGAGCTGACCCAGCACGCCGTCGTGTCGCCACACGATTGCATTGGCTCCAACCTGTTCCTGCACAGCCGGGGTCAGGAAGTCATTCGCATCGTGCCGCGCGAAAACGAATCGATCAATGAAACCTGGATTTCCGACCGCGACCGGTTCAGTTACACCGCGGTCAATTCCGATCGACGCATCACGCGGCCGATGCTGCGTGACCAGGGCGAGCTCAAGGCCGTCGACTGGGAAACCGCGCTGAACGCCGCGGCGAACACCCTGTCCGATGCCGCGGGTAATCTCGCCATGCTGGTCAGCCCGCAGGCGACGCTGGAGGAACAATATCTTGCGCAAAAACTGACCCGCGCGCTCGGTTCCGAGAATATCGACCATCGCCTGACCCGGGTGGATTTTTCGGCACAGGAGCAGGATCCCGTCATGCCCTGGCTCGGCCGTTCGCTCGAATCGGTGGAAACGCTCGATGCGGCGCTGATCGTGGCCGGTAACCTGCGCTACGAGCAGCCCATACTATCGCATCGCCTGCGCAAGGCAGCGGTCCATAACCAGGCAGCGATATCGAGCATCGCGCACGTCGGCGGACAGTACAATTTTCCCCTCGAGGCCGAGCTGACCATCTCGGCAGCGCGGCTGCCGGCGGAGCTCGGCGCGGTCGCGGTTGCGCTGAGCGCAAGCAGCGGCAAGCCGCTGTCGGGCCATCTGACGTCGGTGCTCGCGGATTGCGAGCCGCAGCCCAAGCACAAGGCTATCGCGAAATCGCTCGCCGCGGCAAAAAGCGCCGCGATCATTGTCGGCGTGCAGGCATTGTCCAGTCCCCAGCTGTCGTTAATCCGGGAAATCTGCGAGGCGATCACCGGATGCTGCGATGCGACGCTGGGCTACCTGTCGCCGTCGGCCAACAGTGCCGGCGCCTGCCTGGCCGGGGTCACGCCGCATCGCGGGCCGGCCGGTGTCGCCACGGGCCAGTCCGGTGAGCATGCCGCGCAAATCCTGGCCGGCCAGCACAAGGTATTGCTCACGCTGGGGGTCAATCCGCCGCTGGATGCCCATACCGCGGTGCAGTTGTCGGACAACAACGAAAAGATCATCGCGCTCGCCAGTTTCGACAACGACTTTGTGCAGCAGCAGGCGGATATCGTGCTGCCGCTCGCCGCGGTCTTCGAAACCTCGGGTAGCTTCGTCAATGTCGAGGGACTGTGGCAAAGCTTCAGGGGCTGCGTGAATCCGCGCGGTGAGAGCCGGCCGGGGTGGAAGATACTCGCCGCGCTGGGGCAGATCGTGCACCCGGGAAACTTCGACTACACAAGCTCGTTCGCAGCGAGGGACGAATTGAAAACTCTTTGCAGCGACGTCAGCCTGAACAATCTTTGCGGCGTCGTGTCCGCGGCCAAAAGCCTCGCGCAAGCGCCGACCAGTTTACAAAAAGTGTCTTTTACGCCGATTTATGCGACCGATGACATGGCCCGTTGCTCTGCACCTTTGCAGGCGACACCGCTGATGCGCGAGCAGGTCGCGGTGGCGATGAACCGCGCGCAGGCCGAAAAGAGCAAGCTGACGAAGAGCAACCAGGTGCAGGTCAAGCAGGGCAAGGGCACCGCGGTACTGCCGTTGCGTATCGATGAAGGGGTTGCCGACGGTTGCGTCTTCGTGCCCTCGGGTATCGACGCGGTCAGGCATCTCGCCGAAGCCTTCGGCAAGATCACGCTGGAAAAGGTTTCATGACGGACTTCCTGGTCTCGATCTGGAACTGGCTGCACGAATACGTGCAGTTCACGATTTACAGCGGCGTCAAGGCGCTGATTATCCTGCTGCCGCTGTTCATCATCGTCGCCTATTACACCTATGCTGAACGCAAGGTGATCGGCTACATGCAGATTCGCAAGGGTCCCAACCGGGTCGGGCCCTGGGGCCTGTTGCAGCCCTTCGCCGACATGTTCAAGCTGATGTTCAAGGAAATCATCATCCCGACCAACTCGAACCGCTATTTGTTCATTATCGCGCCGGTGATCACCTTCGCCCCGGCGATGGCGGCCTGGGCGGTCATTCCGTTTAACGACACGCTGGTTTTTGCCGATATCAACGCGGGCCTACTGTATATTCTTGCGATGACTTCGCTCGGCGTCTACGGCGTGATCATCGCCGGCTGGGCGTCGAATTCGAAGTACGCGTTGCTCGGCGCGATGCGCTCGGCGGCGCAGATCGTGGCCTATGAAATAGCCATGGGTTTCGCCCTGGTCGGCGTGCTCATGGTCGGCGGCAGCCTGAATCTGGGCGATATCGTAAACTCGCAGGCCGGCGGTGTCTGGCACTGGTTTTTCATTCCGCTGCTGCCGCTGTTTTTCGTTTACCTGATATCCGGCGTCGCCGAAACCAATCGCGCCCCGTTCGATGTCGCCGAGGGCGAATCCGAAATCGTCGCCGGCTTCCACGTCGAGTATTCCGGCATGACCTTCGCCGTGTTCTTCCTCGCCGAGTATGCCAACATGATCTTGATCTCGCTGCTCTGCGCGCTGCTGTTCTTCGGCGGCTGGCTGAGTCCGGTGCCGAGCCTGCTGGGTGACGGCACCGGCTGGCTGTTCGGCAAGACCGCGGTATTCATGTGGATGTTCCTCTGGTTCCGGGCGACTTTTCCCCGCTACCGCTATGACCAGATCATGCGTCTCGGGTGGAAGGTGTTGCTGCCCGTAACCATCGTCTGGCTTTTCGTAGAGGGCATCGCGATATATTTCGAAATCGAACCCTGGTTCGTGGTCTAAGCCTATGTTTGCGAAGATAAATCATTACCTGAAAAGCTTCCTGTTCCTCGAGTTGCTTAAGGGACTGGGGGTGACCGGCCGCTATTTCTTCCGTAAAAAGTTTACCATCCAGTACCCCGAACAGAAGACGCCGATCAGTCCGCGCTTTCGCGGCCTGCACGCCTTGCGCCGCTACGCCAACGGCGAAGAGCGCTGCATTGCCTGCAAGCTGTGCGAGGCGGTCTGCCCGGCGCTCGCGATCACGATTGAATCGGAGCAGCGCGAGGACGGCACGCGGCGCACGACGCGTTATGACATCGACCTGTTCAAATGCATTTACTGCGGATTCTGCGAAGAGGCCTGTCCGGTGGATTCGATCGTCGAGACCAATATATTCGAGTACCACTTCGAAAACAGGGGGGAAAACATCATGACCAAGGAAATGTTGCTCGAGATCGGCGACAAGTACGAGGCGCAAATCGCCGCGGACCGGTCCGCGGACGCGTTGTATCGGTAGAGAACAGGCATGGTAGAAACCATCATTTTTTACGTTTTTGCGATTTCGACGGTGGTCACCGCAACCGCGGTCGTGACCGTGAAAAACCCGGTGCACGCGGTGCTCTTCCTGGTGCTGACCTTTTTTACCAGCGCAATCATCTGGCTCACGCTCGAAGCGGAGTTTCTCGCGATCACGCTGGTGCTGGTTTACGTCGGCGCGGTCATGGTGCTGTTCATCTTTGTCGTGATGATGCTCGACATCAACATCGCGCGCCTGCGCGAGGGATTCGTGCGCTACCTGCCGCTGGGGTTGCTGGTCGCCGGGATCATGCTGCTGCTGATGCTCAACGTCGTGACCAGCGATATTTTCGTGCTCGACCCCGCGGCCGAACCCTTGCCCAAGCCCGCCGACTATAGTAATACCAAGGAGCTTGGCGGTGTGCTTTACACCGATTACGTTTTCGCTTTCGAGGTCGCCGCGGTCATCCTGCTGGTTGCGATCATCGCCGCCATTGCGCTCACCATGCGTAAGCGCGAACTGACCAAGTACCAGAGCCCGTCGGCACAGATCAAGGTGCGCAAGGCGGACCGCCTGCGCATCATCAAGATGCCGTCCGGGGAGGAGTGAGGATGATGGTGAGCCTGAGCCATTACCTGATTCTCGCCGCGGTGCTGTTCAGCATCTCGATCGCGGGTATCGTCATCAACCGCAAGAATATCATCGTGCTGCTGATGTCGATCGAGTTGATGTTGTTGTCGGTGAACTTTAATTTCATTGCCTTTTCGCATTACCTCGACGATCTCGCGGGCCAGGTATTCGTGTTTTTCATTCTCACCGTCGCCGCCGCCGAGGCCGCGATCGGTCTCGCGATCCTGGTGGTGCTGTTCCGTAACAAGCAGTCGATCAACGTCGAAGATATCAAGGAGCTGAAATGGTGAGCATGGAGACGATATATCTCGCCATTCCACTGGCATCGCTGGCCGGGGCGATCGTCGCCGGTTTCTTCGGCAAGCAGATCGGCCGTGCCGGCGCGCACTGGGTTACGATCCTGGGTGTCGGCGTCTCGTTTTTACTGTCGCTGCTGGTGCTCAAGGATGTCGTCTTCGACGGTGCCGCGATCTACAACCAGTCGGTCTACACCTGGATGGTCAGCGACGGTATCCTGTTCGAGATCGGCTTTTTGATCGACGGCCTGACCGCGCTGATGATCACCGTCGTCAGCGGCGTGTCGCTCGCGGTGCACGTTTACACGATCGGTTACATGCGTGACGATCCGGGATACCAGCGCTTTTTCAGCTATATCTCGCTGTTCACCTTTTCGATGCTGATGCTGGTCATGTCGAACAACTTTCTGCAGTTGTTCTTTGGCTGGGAAGCGGTGGGCCTCGTTTCGTACCTGCTCATCGGCTTCTGGTTCAAGAAAGAAACCGCGATCTACGCCAATCTGAAGGCATTCCTGGTCAACCGGGTCGGCGACTTCGGCTTCCTGCTCGGCATTGCGGTAGTGCTGATGTATACCGGTTCGCTGGATTACTACGAGGTCTTCGATCGTGCCGATAGCATGGCGTATTCGACGATGCAGGTTATTCCGGGCGTTGACTGGTCGGTGATTACGCTGGCCTGCATCCTGTTGTTTATCGGCGCGATGGGCAAATCGGCCCAGGTGCCGCTGCACGTCTGGCTGCCGGACTCGATGGAAGGTCCAACCCCGATTTCGGCGCTGATCCACGCGGCCACGATGGTCACCGCGGGTATCTTCATGGTCGCGCGTATGTCGCCGCTGTTCGAGCTTTCCACGACCGCGCTGTCGACGGTGCTGGTGATCGGTGCGACCACCGCTTTTTTCATGGGGTTGATCGGCATCGTGCAAAACGACATCAAGCGCGTGGTTGCCTACTCGACGCTATCGCAGCTCGGCTACATGACCGTTGCGCTCGGCGCGTCGGCTTACTCGGCGGCGATCTTTCACCTGATGACGCACGCCTTCTTCAAGGCGCTGCTGTTTCTCGCCGCGGGCTCGGTCATCATCGCGATGCATCACGAGCAGGATATTCGCAAGATGGGCGGGCTGAAAAAATACATGCCGATTACCTACTGGGTATCGCTAATCGGTTCGCTGGCGCTGATCGGTTTCCCCGGTTTCTCGGGCTACTTTTCCAAGGATGCGATCCTGATTGCCACCCAGAATGCCGACCTCTGGGGCGCAGGCTACGCCTACGTGCTGGTGCTGCTCGGCGTGTTCGTCACCGCATTCTACTCTTTTCGCATGTTTTTCCTCGTGTTCCACGGCAATGAACGCATGGACGACCATACCCGTGAACACCTTCACGAAACCCCCTGGGTCGTGACCGGTCCGCTGATCGCGCTGGCGATTCCGTCGGTGATTATCGGCTGGATCACGATCGAACCGGTGCTGTTCGGCGGGGTGTTCGAAAACGCCATTTATATCGCCGAGGAACACGGCGCGATGGCCGCGGTGGCCGAGGTTTTCCACGGCTCGCTCAGCTTCGTCATTCACGGCCTGGTCCCCGGCCCGACCTGGCTGGCCGCCATCGGTGTCATCGCCGCGTGGTGGATTTACCTGAAGAAGCCGGAACTTGCCGGGCGTATCCGTGCCAGGCTGGAGTGGCCCTACCGGGTGCTCGACAACAAATATTACTTCGACCGTTTCAACGAAATCGTGTTTGCCGCAACCAGCCGCGGGCTAGGCCAGGTTTTGTGGCGACTCGGTGACGCGTTGATGATCGACGGCCTGGTGGTCAACGGTAGCGCGCGACTGGTGGGCTGGATTTCGAGCTGGGTGCGCTTCGTGCAAACGGGCTACTTGAACCACTACGCGTTCGCGATGATTTCGGGGCTGATCCTGTTACTGGGATGGGTCGTGCTGGGCTAACACAGAATAACGATAAAGGTACACGCAAAATATGTATGCTGACTGGCCGCTGTTGAGCCTTGTGATCTGGACGCCGATTATCGGCGGCATCCTGGTATTGTTTGCCGGGGACAGAGAACCGTCGGGTGCGCGCAAGCTTGCGCTGGTCGTGTCCATCGCGACCTTCGTGCTGTCGATACCGCTTTACACGCAGTTCAATACCGATACGCACCTGATGCAGTTTGTCGAACGCCATGCCTGGATCGACGCATTCAATATCGAGTACTACATCGGTATCGACGGTATTTCGCTGCCGCTAATCCTGTTGACGTCGTTTACCACGGTGGTCGTCATCATTTCGGCCTGGGAAATCATCCAGTACCGCGTGTCGCAGTACATGGCATCGTTTCTGATCATGGAGGGTTTCATGATCGGGACTTTCTCGGCGCTGGATTCGATCCTGTTCTACATCTTTTTCGAGGCGATGCTGATCCCGATGTTCATCGTTATCGGCGTCTGGGGTGGTGCCAACCGGATTTACGCGACGCTCAAGTTTTTCCTTTACACCTTTATCGGCTCGGTGCTGATGCTGGTAGCGCTGATCTACATGTATACCCTGGCCGGCAGTTTCGCAATATTCGATTTCCACCACCTGCGCCTCGATCTGACCGAGCAGGTGCTGATCTTCCTCGCTTTTC
>JBFGQE010000111.1:0-8591 GCA_041564355.1 Gammaproteobacteria bacterium
CCGCACAAGTGGCTGTTCCAGCCCTACGACCTCGGCGTCTGCCTGGTCACGCGGCCGGGCGCGCTGGAGAAGTGCTACGCGATGTCGCCCGAGTACCTGAAGGACGTGCAGGCCGCCACCGGCGCGGTCAACTTCGGCAATCGCAGCCTCGAGCTGACGCGCCGCTCGCGCGCGTTGAAACTTTGGCTGAGCCTGCGCACCTACGGCGCGAACAAGTTCCGCGAAGCGGTCCAGCGCGGGATCGATCTCGCCGAGTTCGCCGAGGCCGAGATTCGCCGCGACCCCGGCACCTGGGATCTCGTCACGGCCGCGCAGATCGGCGTCGTGACCTTTGCTTTCAGGGACTGGAAACCGGGCGAGCACGCCGCCGCGACCAAAACCGTAACCGATTCGGGCTTCGCCTGCGTGTCGTCGACGATGCTGCGCGACAAGAGCGTCTTGCGGCTGTGCACGATCAATCCGCTGACGACCGAGGCCGACATCGACGAAACGATTCGGCGGCTCAAGGCGGCGCGACCCGGAACCGTCACCGGCTGACGCCGCGGGCTCCCGCGGTGGCACCATCGGCAGGTCGCAATGGGTTGCGCCGGTGCCGCGATCGCGGCGACAACGGCACGTGGATGGGACCCCGGCAAGCCGGAGCTTTCATCGACGAAACCTCGGAATCTCCACCCCGGCGACGTGAGTCTTGGCCCAGGCAGCCATCGCCTTGATCACCGGGATCAGGTCGCGACCCGCGGCCGTCAGGTGATATTCGTAGCGCGGCGGGTGATTCTGGTAGAGGCGCTTTTGCAGCAGGCCGTTTGCGACCAGCGATTTCAGCCGGCTGGCGAGGATGTTGCTGGGGATTCCTTCCGCGGCCTGCTGGAAGTCCTTGTTGCGATGACGGCCGAACAGGCCGATGTCGCGCAGGATCAGCAGCGACCACTTGTCGCCGAGCAAATCCAGCGTCGTCGCGATCGGGCACGTCGAGCGCTTCGAGATCGAAGGGTCGAGTTTGGCCATGCCGCGCACGATATCAGTGTCACTTGCAATATGCAAGTTAAAAGCATATAGTGACTTGCACTTTTAAAGTCACTGGTAAAATCAATGCCCGACGCCGCGATTCTGCCCGTTAGTATCGCCATGGGATTGCTCACCTGGAGTCTGGCGATCACCTGGTACGTCCACCCGGTGCTCGGCCATCGCCCGCTCGCTCGCGCACTCGAACCCTTGTTGCTGCTGCATGCGTTTCGTTACATCGGGCTGATGTTCCTGGTGCCCGGTGTCACCGCCGCGCCGCTCGACCCGCGCTTCGCGCTGCCCGCCGCCTGGGGCGATCTGGTTGCCGCCCTGCTGGCACTCGCCGCGATTGCCGCGCTGCGCGCAGGTATGCGCGGAGCGCTGGCAATCACGTGGGTATTCAATATCTGGGGGTTCGTCGACCTGCTGAATGCCGTCGCCCGCGGCCTGATCTTCACGCGGGATGGCGACCTTGGCGCGACCTACTGGATTCCGGCGACTGTCGTGCCGTTGTTGCTGGTCACGCACGCTTACATTTTCTGGCTATTGCTCGGGCAAAAACGGAAGTCGAAGACAGAGCGCTTCGCTTCGCCCGCGTGAACCGCGGATTCTTTACTTTTGTCCTCCCCCGGTGTGCCGCAGCGCAAAGGCACCGATCATCTCGGCATAGCCGTCGAGAAACCGGTACCACGGAGGCATCAGACCGATGGCCGCCAGTTCGTGGTCGCCGCCCTCGAATACATGGTACGACACGGGACGGCCGAGTGATTCGAGCTGTTGCAGGCGGGCGACGTTGTCCGCCGCCGGGACGTTCACGTCCCCGCTGGCGTAAAGATACAGCGTCGGCACTGACAGGCTTTCCAGAAAGGGTGCCGGGTCATAGCGCATGATCGCCGCCTCGGTCGGGCTCGCGGGTTCGAGCTCGACCGGCAGCCTCGAGTCTTCCCGGGTTGCCCAGGCCGCAAGAACCTGTTCCAGGGCGATTCGTTCCGCCTCGCTCGGCGCCAGTTGATAGTCCCAGATACGGCGCACGATTTCGGTTTGTTCGCATGCACTTCCGGCGTCGACTCCGTCGGCCTGGAAATCGTTGTAGACTTCCCAGGCGACGTTGTCGCGCCAGGAAATTGCCGGGCCGACCTTGTTGATGATGAACGCGATTCGGCCGGCACGCGCGGCAATTTCCGGCGTATACCATCCAGACTGGCTGGCGCCGAACAGACCGATCCTGGCTGGGTCGATGTTATCACGCCGCCGCAACAGCTCGATCGCGGCAACCGCATCGGCGATCAATTGCTCGAAGGTATTGGTTTCGAAATTTCCGCCGGACTCGCCCGCGCCGCGCTTGTCGTAAACGAGCACCGCGAAACCGCGCTGCAGGAATACGTTCGCCAGCATCGGGTAAACGAAGCGCGTGCGCTCCGCGCGCTCGGCGCCGTGCAGCAGAATGATCGCGGGGCGACGCTCGTTACCGGCCGATTCGGGGAATACCAGGGTACCGCGCAGCGTCGTGCCATCGGCGGAGAGAAACGAGACTTCCTCGCTGTCGCCCTGGTAGGCGGCGCAGCCGACCGAGAACAGGAGGTAAAAAATGATAATCGCCAACCGGCTCATCGGGTACCCAGCCATGCCGATCCTCGTTTCACGGCCCGCGCCGCAAGCCAGGCGCAGGATTCCACGGCACCTCGATTTTTCGCAGGCACGGGTACCGGTGATCGAGTCGGTGCATAGCGGTCTTCACTCGAACTTGTCGGCGTCGCCTTTGGTTTCATCGCCGAAGGTATCGACGACCCGCCCCGCCTCGATAAGAATCGTCGTGATTCCGATGCGCGCGCCGGCGCCGACCTCCGACGACGCGGGCTCGACGATCAGCGGGCCGGAAAACCAGTCGGCCTCGACTTCCCGCCGATCGTCGAACAGGTCGCGCACCCCGGTCGATTCGCCGTTGCGCCACGCGTAGAGCCCGGTCAGCCAGAGGACGCCCTCGCTAAGCATCCAGCGCCCGACATAGCCCCGTTCGCAGTTCGGCGCGCGGATATCGAAATCGGGCAGCGTCGGCTGCTCGCGCAACCACGGCAGCAGCGGCGTCGTGTAAAGCGTGTGAAGAACTCCGTCGATAATGATGATTTCGGGCAGCTGTTCCATGACAACGGTGAGGCGGCGACCGGCACGGGTTACGGTCCAAATCGAGCATGTTACACCGATTTCGGAATGTCGGGGATCGGTCGACGTCCGTAATCGAGAACGACGGCCAGTCGAAGCCGGCAATGCGAGCATCGGGCTGCCCGGCTGCGGCGCGCCGTCAGGGGTTCTTACCCTGTGGCTTCCAGGTGTCCGGGGGTCTCTCCTCGAATTGCGGGAGGTCGTCGGTTATCTCATGCCATCGAGCCCTGGAGCCTACGAAGATATGTAACGCCGGCTCGACACCCGGGTCTCCCTCGACCGTGCCCAAGGTTATCGTCGTGATGCGGCCATCTTCGGTTCCCGCCAGCGACGAACCGCATTCGCTGCAAAAACACCATCCGCCACCCCCCTTCGTTTCGAATGTCTTAACGAAATTTTTGCCGGCGGTCCATTTGAACTCAACCGGATTGAATTCCGCATAGGTCGCAAACGCCGCGCCGTGCTGGCGCCTGCACATCGAGCAATGGCAGTGGTCCGCGTTGAGCAGCGGCCCGTCTACTTCGTACCGAACCTTGCCGCATAAACATCCGCCTTTTATAGCCATCCGGTTTTCTCCTGGTTGCCGCTCGACGACCAGAACGAGCGGCGGGGCAATGGGAGCAAGACGAGCTTCGTGCCGTCAGGCTGCAGCGCCTCGTCAGGCATTTCCATTCCGAATCCAGTCGGTCTCGTCCTTTGCCCAGGCTCCTGCTATCCAATCATGTCCGAACGACTCGACAAGATCGAGTGATCCTCCGCCAGACCACCGATGATACGTTTTTGCGCCAGAGCTAACGGCCTCCTTTAACATTGAGCCTATTTTGATCGAGTATGCGGTCCCAAATGCCACCGCGACAATTGTCGAGGATTGATCAGTTTTGATGATGATGGCATTTCTGTACCTCCAAAGCGACATGCCCTTCAGGTTCTGACTCAGTTCCTTCATCCTCTCCTCAACATCGGGATGGACGACACCTGGCCCTTTGCCGAGCTCCTCGAGATACTCGATGACTCCGTCATTTACTTCGGCGGCTAATTCTTTTCTCGAAATGGCTTCCATTCAATTCGCGCCTCGGTTCGCCTGCCGCCACACCCAAATTGTCAACGCGTTTCCAGAAGCTGACCCTGACCGGCTTCAGCCCCGGCATCGAGAAAACGATCGCTGATGTCCTGATCCGGCACCCAGCAGGCATCGGTGCGACCAAACCACCGGTAGCGACGCGCGCCGACAAAGTCGTAGATCCAGTCGCGAAGCGGGCGCGGCACGATCAGGAACAGCCGTAACAGCGGCCAGGCCCCGGACAGTTGGCCGGCGGTACGCAGCGCGGCGGTCGACCTGCGCCAGATACCGTCGTCGTCGATCAGGACGATCGATCCGAGCAGGTCGGTCGACGCGTTCGCGTCGGCTTCGAGCAGTGCTTTCGCGACCGGAGACTGCAGCGAAGCGAATCGGAATCGCTTTTCGGGATCGCGCCGGATGACGAAGCGCACGGAGCCGGTGCACAGATTGCAGACCCCATCGAACAACAGGATCGGGCGCCGGTCAGCAGCTGAGGTCAAGTCTTCGTGTCCTGTTCCGGGGGCGTTCGAACGGCACCTGCAGCGGCAGGATCCAGTCGGCATGTTTCAGGCTGCGCGTGATTTCGGTGAGTTCCCGCTCGGGGTCGATCAGCAAGGCGGCGGGGCGGCCGTTCAACGATACGCAGGCGCGCGCGCGAACCTCGACGTCGGGCACGCCGAACTCGTCGGCCCAGACGCTTTCGAGATAGTGGGCGAACTGCAGGATCAGGTCCGGCCGCGTACCGACCTTGCGCGCCTGGTGGCGGAGCAGGAAATCGTATGGTTCGACCCACCATTGCTCGCCGGTCGCGGGATCGGTTATGGTGAATTCGATTTCGGCCTTCTTGTCGCGCAGCTTCATCATCCACGAAAACTCGTGCCCTTCCTCGGTCCAGCTCGGGCTCCCCGGATAGAGTAAATGCCGCAGCGGAAACAGTACCTGGAAACCGAACCAGACGACGATGAACGCCAGCAATGCGCCGCGCGCGAGTGCCGACGCGGGTCGCGACAGGGCGAGTCTGTCGTAGCCGTCAGCCATCGGGCGTCTCCGCGCGGCCAAGTCCGCGCCGGTACGCGAATCGCGCAACCGGCCGGAGCGCCTGTCTCGGCCAGTCGGGATCGAGAAAAATCAGCGTCGCCGCCATCGTCAGCCAGGGGAATATACCGATCGTAAACAGGAAGTGGTTGGCGAGATGAAACGCAAAGTAGACGGCGATGGTCGGCACCCGGGTACGTCGAAACAGCAGCAGCGGCGCGCCGATCAGATGCACGGCAATCACGCCGTAGGAAGCGATGGCCACGACCCAGTCCTGCTCCAGCAACGGCCCGATCAACGGCGCATCGGCGCGTCGCGCCAACCACATGCCGAGCGGCTCGAGCCGCAACCAGTCGGGATTGACCTTGACGAGACCGGCATAGATCAGCATGACCTCCATTTGCGCGCGCAGAATCCATATCGACCACCAGCTCACCGTAACGCCGTGCCGCCCGGCGCTCAACCAGGCGTCGACCGAGAGTATCCGGTGACCTGGCGTCAGCGCGAGCAGGAACAACAGCAGGCTCGCAAAATAAAAGTGGTTGAGATAACGCGCCTGGTCGAGCAGGAAAACGTAGGTAAACACCAGCCACAACAACAGGCTCGTGACGCGGTAGAACAAGCCGACCGCGACGCAAAACGACAGCAATGCGAGGCCGCCGAACAGCCAGTACATGCCGTCGCCCGGCAGTGGCGTGACCCAGCCGAATCCGTAGTAGGTGAAATGGAAATCGGGTACGATGTAGTAACGCTCGATCCAGCCGTGGTCGTAAAACCGGTAGCATTCGACCAGCATGATGACGCCGAAGCAGATTCGAAAGAAGGCCAGCGACGAGGCGTCGACTTGATCGAACATTCGATCGGTGAAGCGATTGATGGTCGGCCGGAGGTTCATCGAATCGATTTTGCCCGCGAGGAGACGGATACCCGCGGAGCGTCATATCGCATGACCGTAAACGAATATCATACCCCACTAGCCGCGATGTTGAAGGCCCCGGTCCGTGCCATTCACCTTTAGGGAACCGGTTCAGGACCTGTTATCCGAGATGCGTCGAAGTTGATAACGCTCCCCATCTGATCGATTGGCGTGACTTGCAAAGCCTGAGCCTGCCCTTCCATCGATGGCGCGCTTACTCGCATCTTCAGTGCTCATGCTTGTGATGCTCCATTTCACTCGAGTAACCTCGGAGCTTGTCATACTGCATTACCTGGTGATGAGACAGAATCTGCTTCATCTCCAGGTGGGCGTGCAGATGGACACCCCGAAGCGTTGCTCTCGTTTCACCGATTTTCACAAGCAGGGCATCAAGCGCCGGGGCTGTAATCTCGCCCGATGAAAAAAGTGCATCCAGCTCCCTTTCGAGTTCGACAAGCTGCGCCCCGAGATCGATCGCCTCGTCGCGCATCCGTTCGAATATTCGATTGGTTAGTGCAATCTGTTCGCCGGAAAGACCCAGCTGCTCCGCCAGATCGAGAACATGCCGCGGTCCGGGGTACTGATTGAGTTCGGCGGCTTTCGCGAAACCCATGCCGTTGCCTTGCAGCAGATCCGTTATCTCGCCGGAGCTCAGGGATTTAATCTCGTTCGATTCTTCCCCGACATATGGAGATTGGGTCGTACTAGCTGCCGAACTGGCCCAGACCAATATCAAGGCGATAATCAAAAGCTTCATTCTGGTCTCCCCCCAGGCGCCACCAAGTAGCGAGGGCAAGTCTTGAATATTTCATTATACGTTCACGGCGAACATGGAATCCAAGGCCTGATCCCGAGACCCCGGTCAGGTTGCAATACCGGATGCAAGGTCGCGTTCGCTTCGGTTAGCCTCATCTCCAAAATTGCCACCAGTTTCGGGGGCCTTCCTCATGGACATTTTCGCGATCGGAACGGGGCCGAGAAAACGGATTGCACGCCACGACCAGGGAGAGATTCATCAGGTCAAAAAGTTCATCCGATAGCGCTTCGTATTCAACCTGAGTTTCATTGTTGTCAAACCCGATATCGTTCCATGACCCCATTCCGCCAAAAACCCAGGCATGCTGGCAGGCATCCAGAAGCCGACGTTGCTCGAAAGATGCATAGCCTTCGGGGAAAATACCACTTTCGGTATCGTTACTTGCCGGTGCCTCGACCAGGGCCTTGACACCTCGATCGAAGCACTTTCCGAAGTTGGCAAGATCGTTATTGTGAGCAAAACTACTGATCTTGCGTAGCAATTCCTCGAGCCTGATCTTTACCTTCCCGATGGCGGGCAAAGCTTCCTCTGGCTGGTCGGCATTCTTCAGTATACGTCCGTAAGTCACATGCCAGATGTTCTGATCGGGATCGTCCCTGTCGCCCAATTCCCATCTGGCTTCCCAGAAATCGGATTTCGACAGCTTGACGGCTTCGATGACCCAGCGGCCTCCGCCACCGACAAAAGCTACCGACATTCTGTCCGATACATCTCCTCCATCTGTGAAGATACGGTGAACCCGAAGCTGGATAACGCCGGAATCCTCGAGCTTCTGGAACCAGGCGACCGGATCACCCGCGTATTCGGTTTCATGCCGTTCGTCGCCCGAACTTTCCAAATCGACAAACTTGACAAACTTACAGAACCTAAAAACCAGGCCATGAGGGAAATAGCCATCCATTGAATGGCCAGTCAGGAATTCGTTGCCATGGGCAGCTATCGAAAGTAACTGGGATATGGATCCTTGCATTCGTGCTCGCAAATGGGATCAGGACTTTGTTCGTACATCGGCTCTTCAAATCGAATGCGAGATGGCAGCCTGACTCTGTTAACTGCTAATCCTGCTCGGGTCCAAATTCATTGATTGTCTCGGCCTCTGTCAATTCTCTCGTTTTATTGGCGAAGTCGTAAAAAGCGGGCTTTCGATCAACAAATACCTGTAAGTCAAAATGAAAATCACTCTGGTCATCAAATAGCCCTACCAGCATTTGGTGAGCATTGTTATTTTTGAGGCGATAAAAAAGGTGAGTGCCGCATTTGCCGCAAAACCCTCGCTCCGCCCAGTCGGAAGAGTCATACACAGTAATGTTCTCCTCCCCCTCGAAAGTCACGTCCGTACCACAATCGACAAACATCAAGGGTCCACCGCCCCATCTCCTGCACATACCGCAATGACAGGTGTCTACGCTGTAATTCATGTCTTTGACAGTGAAACCTACTGCACCACAGAGGCAGTGCCCGTTGCCTTCACTCATATCTCCTCCGTATTTCCAGTTTCAAGTGAACACCGAAAGGCTATATTCGGCGGCCGAAGCTCGCGTCGCGAGTATTTTGCGCCGCCTGCAGTTCGCGGGCTTGGTGACGTTCGGAACCTTCGAGGC
>JBFGQE010000112.1:0-8463 GCA_041564355.1 Gammaproteobacteria bacterium
ACGCCGTTCAGGCTCACCTGCCAGCCATTGGCGTCGATCACCATGTTATTGCTGTAGGGAATTGCCGCCCCCGCCGCGTAAGGCACGCCGCCCACGACAACATTGACATCGGCGCGCAGCGTCGTCGGCGGATTATCGAAAGTAAAGGTCGCCGTGTTGAGCAGGTTGGGATCGGTCACGTCGGTGACGATACCGGGACTGATTTCGACATTGCCGAGATTACCCAGCGAGGCAATACTGCGAATGGGCGCGGCCGCGGCAATCTGGTTCGGATCACTGGTAACGGCTTGCAGGCTGCCCGCACCCGCCAGGGTGGGCTTGATCGTGAAGCGGTCACCGGCGACCGCGGTAGCGCCGTTGATCGTCAGCGTCAGGCCCTCGAATACGAGCGTTGCCGGCGCGCCGTTCGCAACCGAGGCGCTGCTGCCGCTGGCCGAGGTCAGGGTCCAGTTGGCGCCATCGAATGCCAGATCGTAATTGTCCGTGGTCAACGCGGTGACGTCGCTGACCACGGTGGAAACGGTCGGTGTGCCCGCGTTGCTCGCAAATGCGATCGATTGCGGCCCGGTATAGCTGAAAAAATCCTGCCCCAGGTTGCCGTTTAAATCCATGCCGTCGCGCATTTGCGCATTGAAGGTTTCGGCCAGGCCGATTACGCTGCGCCCGAGCGCGTTACGCGCCGGATCGAGCACGCCGTTGCGAAAATCGAGCAAGCCGCCGAGTTCGCCGCCGCTCAGGTTCGCGCTGATATCGTAGACGGTGATCAGACCGTTGTAGGCGATGACATCACGGGTCGGATCACCGACAGCGGGTTGCGTACTCAGCGAAAAAGCCTCGGTGCCGTTCAGTATGGTCTGCCCGTTACCGACGAAAATCGACAGGTTGTTCTGCGCTTCGTCGATCACGGTAATATCGACCTTCTGCGCCAGTTCATCGAGCAGCGCGTCGCGTCGGTCGAGCAGGTCTGCGGATTGTTGAGACGCCGCGGCCGACGGTCCGAATTTGTTCAGCGCGATATTGATATCGCGAATCCGCGTGACCAGCGAATTGATCTCCTCGACCGTATTGCGAATGTCCGTGGTCGTATTCTGTGCCAGTTCCTCGAAACGGTGGTCGATAGTCTGGTAGCGGCCAGCCAGGGTTTCGGCACTGTTGATCAACGCGTATCGGGCGGTGATCGACGCCGGGTCGTCGGCGACATCCTGCACCGCTTCAAAAAAACTGTGCAGCAGCGGTGAAATACCGCCAGCCGGGTCGGCCAGCACGTCGTCGATATGCGCGGCGAGCTGGCTGAACAGCGCCGCGCGTGCCTGGGCCGAGGTGGTGTCACGCACCTCGCGGGTCAGGAATTGATCATAAGCCCGCCTGATCGCCTCGATTTCGACGCCGTTACCATAATAATTGCCGCCGAAGAAAGACGGCGTCTGCGTGGTCAGCTCGGCCGTTTGCCGGCTGTAACCCGGTGTGTTGACGTTCGCGATATTGTGACTGGTCGTTGCCAGCGAACGCTGGTAGGCGAGCAGACCGCTGGTTGCGGTGGTGAGAATATCAGGCATGATCGATTACTCCCGCATCGAGGCTGGCGAGCGTATCTCGCAGTAAATTGCCGTGCAGTATCCCCAGCACCTTGTCCGCGTAATCCGGATCGGTGGCATAGCCGGCCGCGTGTATGCCGCGAATGTATTCCTGGTCGTTGGCGGCGGATTCGACGACCGGGGCGTAACGGGGACTCGACTGGATGAACTCGGCGTAATCGGCAAGGCTTTGCGCCGGAGACGAATAGGCGCGAAACCGCGAGGTCTCGCTTTGCAGCAGGCCGTCGTGATACTCGAGTGATGCCCTGTGCATCGTATCACCCCGCCACTCCGTGCCTGCCTTGATGCCAAACAGGTTGAAGCCGTTGCGACCATCCGCATGCAGCATCGCGCGTTTACCCCAACCGGTTTCGAGCGCCGCCTGCGCGATGAGTAACTCGGCGCTGACCCCGAGCTGTCGCGCCGCGGTGCGTGCATCCGGCAATAGATCGGCGACGAACCGGTCGGCGCTTTGCCAGCGGGCATTCGCCTGCAGGTTCAAGTTGACCTCGGCGAAATCATGATCCAGCACGCGGTGCAACACCACGCGTGATTCGGGCCGCGTCGGCGGTGGCGCCTTGAAAATCCCGTTTTCGACCGGCGGCGCGGCACTGATTTCGCGCGTGACCGGTTTTGCCGCAGCGGTGACCGACGGCGGCTGCAACGATGCCGCCGCGGGGGTCGTGTCCGGCGCCGTGACGACGCCGGGCATTTGCCGCATGACCATGCGCGCGACACCGAGCTGATCGCGCCCGGCGATGGTTTGCGCGAGTTGCTTGTCGTAGATTTCCTGGTAAAAATTCAGGTAACTGCTGTCCTCACCGCCGTCTACTTGCGCGGCGGCGCGCATCGCGGCGAGCATTTGCTGCACGAAGAGTCCCTCGAACTGCTGTGCAACCGCTCGCGCGGCATCGTCCGTGCCCGCGCGGGCCTGCAGCTTGAGCTCGCCAAACTGTTGAAAATTCAGAAAAAAATCAGTGTTGTTCATCATCGACATGGACGCTTCCGGCTAGATCACGATCAGTTCTGCACTGAGTGCCCCGACCTGCTTGAGCGATTCGAGAATTGCGACCAGATCGCCCGGCGAAGCACCGACCTGGTTTACCGCGCGCACGATTTCGCTCAGCGTAACGCCCATCGGGAAACGGAACATGCGGTTGTTCTCCGCGCTGACCTCGATATCGGATTGCACGTTCTCGGTCGTCACGCCGCTGCTGAACGGTCCGGGCTGCTCGACGTCGACCGTGTTGGTGATCGTCACGCTGAGATTGCCGTGCGAAACCGCGGCCGAGTAAACCTTCACTTTATTGCCGATCACGACGGTTCCGGAGCGCGAGTTGATGATGACCTTGGCCGGCGCCTCGCCTGGCTGGAATTCGAGGTTTTCGATAAAAGACATAAACCCGACGCGTTGCGAAACATCGGCCGGCGCGTTTACCGAAACCGTCACGCTATCCTGCGCGCGCGCATTGTTCGGCCCGAGAATCTGGTTGATCGTGTCGGCGAGGCGCTTGGCGGTGGTGAAATCAGCCCGTTTCAGGTGCAGCGTGACCTTGTCGCCGCTGGCGAACGGATTCGCAATTTCACGCTCGATGCTGGCCCCGTTCGGGATGCGGCCGACGCTGGGCACGTTGATCGTAATCGACGAACCGTCCGCGCCCTCCACGCCGAGACCGCCGACGATCAGGTTACCCTGGGCCAACGCGTAGATATTGCCGTCGGCGCCTTTCAGCGGCGTCATCAGCAGGCTGCCGCCGCGCAGGCTTTTCGCGTTGCCAAGCGAAGACACGGTCACGTCCACGGTCTGACCGATTTTGGCGAACGGCGGCAGATCGGCGTGAACCGATACCGCGGCGATGTTCTTCACCTGCGGATTGATATTGCTCGGCAACACGATGCCGTATTGCGACAACATGTTCTTCAGGCTTTGCACGGTAAACGGCGTCTGCGAGGTCTGGTCACCCGAGCCGTCGAGGCCGACGACCAGGCCGTAACCCACCAGCTGGTTGCTGCGAACTCCCTTTACCGAGGTAATGTCCTTGATCCGCTCGGCCGAGGCCTGCTGCCAAAAACTCATTAAAATCAATAGCATAAAGCATTTTACGAGTCTCATCTCGATCTCCTAGAGCGGGAAGAACGGGCTGTCGAAGAAACGCGTCAGCCAGCCCTTGGAATTGGATTCTGCGATCACGCCGCCACCGCCATAGTAAATGCGCGCATTGGCGATCTTGCGCGATAGCACGATGTTCGCCGAGCTGACGTCCTGCGGCCGGACCAGGCCGGATATGCGGATGAATTCCGACCCCTGGTTCAGACCGATAATCTTTTCACCACGCACGACGAGATTGCCGTTGGGCAGGATATCGGTCACCGTGACCGCGATTTCGCCGCTCAGGCTGTTACTCTGCGCGCTATCGCCGCTACCGGCAAAACTGCGACTGCCGTCGAGGCTGCTGTTTAACACCTGGTTACCGTTGTTGGTTGGTCCGGTGCTGCCGAATATTGCGCTCGCGCTGACATCGACCTCGTCGTCCTTGGCCGTGTTGGTAGCCGCCGATTTAGACGCATTGGTCGATTCGGAGAGCGTCACGCTGAGCACGTCGCCGATGCGAAACGCCTTGTTATCCTCGAACAGGCGAACCGACCGGCCCTGCTGGTAAATCGAACCGTTCGGCTCGGCCTTGAACTGGACCGCGGTCAGGTCGACCGGTGCGTACTGCGGATCGGGCTGCACCACGATGCGCGTCGCCGAACAGCCCCCGGCCAGCGCGAGCAGGATCAAAACGGTTGTGGCCTTGCTAATCTGGGTCATCGGATCACCTAGGTATTATTGTTCAGGTATTGCAACATGCCGTCGGCGGTTGCGATCAGCTTCGAATTCATTTCGTAGGCGCGCTGCGTCTCGATCATGCTGACCATTTCCTCGACGATGTTGACATTCGACGATTCGAGCGCTCCCTGCATCAGGCGCCCGAGCCCGGTCTGGCCCGGAGAGCCTTCCTGGGCCGCGCCGCTGGCGGCGGACTCGATATAAAGATTCTCGCCGATCGACTGTAATCCGGTCGGGTTGACGAAATTGGCGAGCTGGATCGAGCCTACCGTGGTCGGCGAGGCCTGGCCGGAAACCGACACGCTGACCGTGCCGTCCTGACCGATCGTGATGACCTGGGTGTCGACCGGCAAACTGATCCCGGGCTGCAATTCGTAGCCGCTGGCGGTAACCATTTGCCCCTGGTCGGAAATCATGAAAGTACCGTCTCGGGTGTAGGCCTGGGTGCCGTCAGGCAGCAATACGGGGAAAAAACCGCGACCGTCGATCGCGATATCGAGCGATTTGCCGGTATTTTCGATATTCCCCTGGGTGTGGATCTTCTCCGTGGCGACGACGCGAGACCCGGTACCGAGCATCAGGCCCGACGGCAGGCGCGTATCCTCGGAGGTTTGCGCGCCGACCTGGCGCAGGTTCTGGTACATCAGGTCTTCGAATACCGCCCGCGACTGTTTAAAGCCGGTGGTGCTGACGTTGGCGAGGTTGTTCGAAATGACCGATAAACGCGTCTGTTGCGCGTCGAGGCCGGTCTTGGCTACCCACAGGGCCTGGTTCATGCTGTCTCTCCATCGAGTCGATCAATGCAGAAGAACTATGCAGTTACCATGCCAACCGAGGATAAAAACTTTCGAATCAGGATTACCCCACCGTCCCTTCGAATGGAGGAAAGGGATAAAAAGCTTGGTAGCGAAACTAGATTGGTTCCAGTGGCGGATCGAGCAGGTTGAACAGGCGTTCCATGGCCTCGACCGCTTCGCGGCCGGCGTCGGTAAGCTGGCCGCCTTCGGCCTCGGTGATCAGGCCCTTGGCATGCATGCGCGTGGCCGCGGCAACGATCGCCGGATCGGGGTTGTCATGCACATCCATCGCCACCGGGCCGCCCATGCTGAAACGACGCAGCAGGTTCAATTCATCGACAAGTTCAGGGTCAATATGCATGATGTTCTCCGCGTAACCTTCAGGGGCGCGCCGTTTCCTCGCCCTCTTTCTCCGGCAGCAACAGGTCGCTGCGACTGATACCGAGCGCCAGTGCCGACGTGGTGGCAACATAAATCGATGAATAGGTACCAACCAAAACGCCGATGATCAGCGCCGTGGCGAACGCGTGGATTACCTCCCCACCGAGAAAAAACAGGGACAACAGCACGAGCAAGGTCGTGAACGAGGTCATCAAGGTTCGTGAAATCGTCTGGTTGACCGACATATTGACGATTTCGATCGAGGATTTCTTGCGTATCTTGCGAAAATTCTCGCGCACGCGGTCGAATACGACGATCGTATCATTCAGCGAATAACCGATAACCGCGAGCAGTGCCGCGAGCACGCTCAGATCGAAATCGAGTTGCAATACGGAGAACACGCCGAGCGTAATCAGCACGTCGTGCACCAGCGCCGCCACCGCGCCGAGGGAAAAACGATACTCGAAACGAAACGCGACATAGACGAGAATCGCGATCAGTGCGTAGAGCACGGCAAGCCCGCCGTCCTCGGTCAATTCCTCGCCGACCTGGGGTCCGACGAAATCGACCCGGCGCACGTCGATATCGGTGGTACTGGCCGCTTCGAGGATGCGAATGATCTCCGAGCTGAGCTCCGCCTTATCTTTTCCCTCGTCCGGGACGAGCCGGATCAGTACTTCGCTGGCGCTGCCGAAATGCTGCACGATGGCATCGCCAAACCCGTTCGCGCCGAGCGCTTCACGGATCGGCTCGAGTTCGACCGCATCCGGATAGCCGACCTCGATGATACTGCCGCCGGTAAAGTCGATGCCCACGTTGAGCTTCAGCGTGGCCAGGCTGATAACCGAGACGACCAGCAGCGCGACCGACAGGAACATCGCCGGTCGGCGAAGACGCATGAAATCGATACTGAAAAAAAGTCTTTTTGCCATGTCAGATTGCCAGCCGGGTGACCTGCCTGCGGCCATAAATCAGGTTGATCACCGCGCGCGTACCGAAAATCGCGGTAAACATCGACGATACGATACCGATCATCAGCGTGACCGCGAAACCCTGGATCGGGCCGGTGCCGAAACCGAACAGCACGATCGCCGCGATAAAGGTCGTAATATTCGCGTCGGCGATCGTGCCGAAGGCTTTTTCATAACCCGCGTAAATCGCTGCCTGGGGCGTATTGCCGACGCGCAATTCTTCCCGAATTCTCTCGAAAATCAACACGTTAGCGTCGACCGCCATACCCACGGTCAAGACGATGCCGGCGATTCCGGGCAGCGTCAGCGTGGCCTGAAATATCGACAGGATTGCGACCATCAGCACCAGGTTGAGCGACAGCGCCAGGTTCGCAACCAGCCCGAAAACCTTGTAATAAACGGCCATGAACACGAGCACCAGGATAAAGCCGACCACGACCGACATGAATCCGCGATCGATATTTTCCTGCCCCAGGCTTGGACCGACCGTGCGCTCCTCGACGATTACCATCGGTGCGCGCAGCGCACCGGCCCGCAGCAGCAATGCCAGGTCGCGCGCTTCGCGCGTGCTGTCGAGCCCTGTAATGTGGAAGCGCTTGCTCAGTTGGTCACGGATCGTCGCGACGTTGATGACCTGCGCATCGGTGGTCTTGATGCGCTGCCTTTCGCCATCGATCTCGCGAAAATCGAAGCGATCCTCGATGAAGACCACGGCCATCGGCTTGCCGATATTGTCACGCGTCACCCGCGCCATACGATCGGCGCCCTTTGCGTTCATCGTAATCGTGACGTCGGGCGAGCCGCTTTGATGATCGATGCCGGACGCGGCGCCGACGATCTGGTCACCGGTTACAATGACGCTGCGCTTGAGCAAAACGGGATCGCCATTGCTTTGCACGTAGAGTCGCGTGCCGATCGGCGCCTTGCCGGAGTCCCGCGCCGCCTGCCAGTCGGTAAAACTGCCGTGAACGAGGCGGAATTCGAGGGTCGCCGTGGCGCCGAGAATTTCCTTTGCGCGCACCGTGTCCTGCACGCCTGGCAGCTGCACGACGACTCGATCGCTACCCTGGCGTTGTATAACCGGTTCCGCCACGCCCAGCTCGTTGACCCGGTTTTTAAGCGTTGAGATGTTTTGTTCGATCGCGGCACGGCGTTCTTCTTCGAGCGCGGTTTCGTTGTACCGGATCTCGATAAAAAAGGCCCGGTCGTCATCGACATCGGCGAATTCGTAATCGCGGTACTCTTCCTCGAGCAGCTGACGCGCTTCTTCGCGGTCTTCACTGCTGGTAAATCGAATCGAGATTTTTTCCGCGTCGGACTGCACCGCGCGGTAGCGCACTTTCTCTTCACGCAGGAAAGTGCGCAGCTCGCTGCCCGCACGCTCCAGCGATTTTTCGATCGCCGCTTCCATGTCCACTTCCATCAGGAAGTGCACGCCGCCGCGCAGATCGAGACCAAGATACATCGGCAGCGCGTTCAACGAATCCAGCCACTCGGGTGTAGCCGGGGCGAGGTTCAGCGCTACCCCGTAGCGCTTGTCGACCCTGTCGAGAATGTCGCGAATGCGTGACGCGGCGCGCAGCTGCTCGTCCTCGGAGTCGAAACGCACGAGGATATTGTCACCCTCGATCTCGATCGAGCGATAGGCAACGCTCTCGCTGTCGAGCAAACCGCGGACCTGGCCGAGCTCGGCTTCGTCGACCAGGTTGACCCGGTGCGATATCTGCACCGCGGGATCTTCACCGTAGAGATTGGGCGCGGCATAGATCACGCCGATCGCAATAATCAGGATCAGGAGAATATATCTCCACGGAGCGTAACGATTGACCATCGCGATTAGAGGTTCTTGATCGTGCCCTTGGGCAGCACCGACATGACCGCGTGACGCTGAATCTTGACTTCGACATTAT
>JBFGQE010000113.1:0-8460 GCA_041564355.1 Gammaproteobacteria bacterium
CAGGACGGTTCGCTCGACGAAGTCGTGCCGCTGTTCGATGCGAAAGGCAAGCTTTACGATTATGACGACGGCGTGCGGCCGGATTCCTCGCTGGAAAAACTGGGCAAGCTGCGCCCTGCTTTCGACAAGCCTTACGGCCAGGTGACCCCGGGTAACAGCGCGCAAATTACCGACGGCGCCGCGGCACTGGTGCTGGCCAGCGAAAGCGCGGTGAAGAAACACGATCTTCCGGTCATGGCGCGACTCGTCGGCACCGAGTGGGCCGCGCTGTCTCCCGCCGAGATGGGACTCGGTCCGGCACACGCGATCGCGCCGCTGCTGAAGGCGCAACGGCTCAAGGTCGACCAGGTCGATTATTGGGAAATCAACGAAGCCTTCGCCGCGCAGGTGCTGGCCGTGCTCGCCGCGTTGCGCGACAAGGATTATTGCAAGTCACATCTCGGCCTGCGTTCCGCGGTCGGGGATATCCCGCAAGAGCGATTGAATATCCACGGCGGCGGCGTCAGCATCGGCCACCCGGTCGGCGCCAGCGGCGCGCGCATCGTGCTGCACCTGGCGCGTGTGCTCGAACAACGAGATGCGAAACTCGGCGTTGCATCGCTGTGCATCGGCGGCGGCCAGGGTGGCGCCATGCTGATCGAGCGAGGTGCGGCATGAACGCGGCGAACACCAACTGGCGCAGCGAGCGCGATGGCGACGATATTCTGTGGCTGATCCTGGATAAACCGGGAACGGATACCAACGTGCTGTCGGTCGACGTGCTCGAGGAGCTTGACAGCCTGCTCGACGAGATCGAAAAAGACGTACCCAAAGCGATCATATTTCGCTCGGGCAAAAGCTCGGGATTTATCGCCGGCGCGGACGTCAACGAATTCCTCGACGTGACCTCGACCCAGGAAGCGCTAATCATGATCAAGCGCGGACAAAAGCTGTTCAGCCGGATCGAAGCGTTGCGCTGCCCTACCGTCGCGCTAATCGAGGGATTTTGCATGGGTGGCGGCACAGAGCTCGCCCTGGCCTGCGATTACCGGGTTGCGCTGGATGACGGCAAGACCAAAATCGGGCTGCCCGAGGTCAAGCTCGGCATTCATCCGGCCTACGGCGGCCTGGTGCGCTCGACGGAGCTGGTCAATCCGCTGAAGTCGCTGGAAATGATGCTGACCGGCCGCGCGCTGGCCGCGCGGCAGGCGAAATCGATGGGGCTGATCGATGCGGCGCAGCCGCAGCGCCAGATCGAACGTGCGGCGCGCCAAATTGCGCTCTCGCCCCCCGAGCAACAACGCATGCCGCTGGCCGGCAAGCTGCTGTCCTTACCCGGTATCCGCCACCTTCTCGCGGCCTACATGAAGAAGCAGGTGGCGAAGAAAGCGCCGCGACAGCACTACCCTGCCCCGTACGCAATCCTCGACGTCTGGGCGAACCACTACGGCAAGCGCAAGCGAATGATGGAAGAGGAAGCCAATTCGGTCGCCCGCCTGATCCAGGGCAGCCGGGTGCGCAACCTGATCCGCGTATTCTTTCTGCAGACGCGATTGAAGTCACTCGGCGACAAGAAAGCGTTTTCGCCACGCCACGTGCACGTCATCGGTGCCGGAACCATGGGTGGCGATATCGCGGCCTGGTGCGCGTTACGCGGATTTAGCGTAACCCTGCAGGACCGCGAAGCGAAATACCTCGGCAATGCGTTCAAACGCGCGCACCAGCTGTATGCGAAGCGAATCAGATCCACGCCGGAGCGCAATGCGGCGCTGGACCGGCTGATCCCGGACGTGGCCGGCGACGGGGTCGCGCGAGCCGACGTCGTGATCGAGGCCATATTCGAAAACGTCAAGGCCAAGCACGAGATTTACCGCGACATCGAACCGCGCATGAAGCCCGATGCGGTGCTGGCGACGAATACGTCGAGCATTCCGCTGGAAAAACTCGCGACCGCGCTGAAACAACCCGACCGCCTGGTCGGAATCCATTTCTTCAACCCGGTGGCGATGATGCCGCTGGTCGAAATCGTCGAAACCAAAAAGGTGTCCGAACAAACCGTGCAGCGGGCGATCGCGTTCACGCAGCATATCGGCAAGCTGCCGCTGCCGGTGAAGAGCTCCCCCGGGTTCCTGGTCAACCGGATCCTGATGCCCTACCTGGTCGAGGCTTTCATGTTGTACGACGAGGGCGTTGCGCCGGAGGCGATCGACAAGGCGGCAACCGATTTCGGCATGCCGATGGGACCGGTCGAACTGGCCGACGTGGTCGGTCTGGACATTTGCCATTCGGTGGCAGAAAACCTGTCGCAGGCCTTTGCCATCGAGGTGCCGAAGGGAATCGCCGAGTTCGTCGAGGCGAACAAGCTGGGCAAGAAGTCCGGCGAAGGCTTTTACCAATACAAAAACGGCAAACCGGTGCGCGATCGGGATGCCGATCTGGGCGACCAGAAAGCGATACAGGGGCGCCTGGTGCATCGTTTCCTCAACGAAGCGGCCGCTTGCCTGGATGAAAAAATTGTCGCCGACAAGGACCTGCTGGACGCCGGCATCATTTTCGGCACCGGGTTTGCGCCGTTTCGCGGCGGGCCGATGCATTACAGCCTCGAGGAAGGCGTCGACAAGATCGTCGAGACGCTAACCGACTATAGCGAACGCTACGGCGAGCGCTTCAAGCCGGTCAAGGGCTGGAAGAAAGTCAAGTAATCGCCCGGCTACGGCGAATCCAGGCGAAATAACCGGTTGGCGTTGGCGTAGGTCGCCGCGGCGATTTCCTCGAGCGATTCGCCGCGGATTTCGGCGAGCTTGCGCGCCACCAGCCCGACGCGTCCCGGGTAATTGGTTTTACCCCGGTACGGTGCCGGAGACAGCCATGGCGAATCGGTCTCTATCAGCAGGTTTTCGAGCGGAATTTGTTGCGCCATGTCGCGCACGTTCTGCGCCTGGTTGAAGGTGACGATTCCGGAAATCGAAATATAAAAGCCGAGATCGATCGCCGCGCGCGCCATCTCCCAGTCTTCGGTAAAACAGTGGAGTACCCCGCCTACTTCGTCGGCGCGGTGCTTACGTAGCAATTCGAGCGTATCGTCACGCGCGTCGCGAGTATGCACGACCAGGGGTAAATTACATTCCCGGGCGGCCTCGATATGGATCACGAAGCGGCGACGCTGCCAGGCGAGATCACCGCTCTGGTGAAAATAGTCGAGACCGGTTTCGCCGATCGCAACCACCTTGTCGCGCGTCGCCAGCTCGCACAGGACCGACACTTCGGGCTCCGCAATATCGACGTAATCGGGATGTACGCCGGCGGTGCACAGTACCTGTGGATAAGCGGACACGCGATCATGCATCGAGTCGAAACTTTCGAGGTCGACACCAATGCACAGCATGCGGGTTACGCCGTCATTTTCGATCCGGGTGAGCAAGGTCTCGAAATCGTCGTCGAAATCGGACAGGTCGATACGGTCGAGGTGGCAATGAGAGTCAAAAAACAACGCGCTGTATTCCGGGCTGTCGGGTAATCGGGAGTCGTCTGCGCTGGTACGTGCTGTCGGTCGGGCGGCGCAAATCGAAACGAATGTCGGGTTGCGCGATCGTCCAGGCGCGGCGACCAGCGGATCTACATCGTGTGCGTCGGCCTGTCCGCCTGCAGCGCGCCGGCAAGAAAGCCCTCGATCTTGTTGCGCGTGGTGCCGTTATCCTGCGCGCTGAACTGTACGCCGATACCCGCCGCCTTGTTACTCTGTGCGCCCTGTGGCGTGACCCAGATAATCTTGCCCGCGACCGGCAGGCGCTCCTTGTCGTCCATCAGGCTGAGCAGCATGAATACTTCGTCGCCGAGCGAGTATTGCTTGTTAGTCGGAATGAACAGCCCGCCGTTCTTGACGTACGGCATGTAGGCTGCATAGAGCGCGCTCTTGTCCTTGATATTCAGCGACAGAATACCCTGACTACCTGGTGCTCCCATCAGATCAATCTCCGGCTAAGTATTTGTTTTAATGATATTAGCACGTCTTCCAGCTGAAGTTGTAAATCGAGATTATTTTCTTCGACGCGCAACTGCTGCCGGGCCCGCAGCTGCAGATCCATCAGTGCCCTTGCGCGTTCCCGGTCGGCGCCGTCGACCGGCTTGGCGGCGGCATCGATCCCGCTCATCTGCAGGCAGTAGGCGCGCAGAATCATGTCGACCAGGCGGCGGATCGAGGACGCGTCGAGTGATTTGAGATTGTTGCACAGTGCCGCGACACCGAGTTCACCGCGAATGAAGCGAGCGAAACCGGTTTTGAATTCACCCACCAGCGAAGCGTAATCCTGCTGTTGCAGTTCGAGCGCGAGTACCGGGTCGCCGCTGGCGAGTTCGAGATAACGCAACGCGTCGTCGCCGCTACAGCCTTGCCCGGTCAACCACGCCAGCGCGTCCTCGCCCGCTGGCAGATGTAGCGCCCAGACCTGGCAGCGACTGCGCAGCGTAATCGGAATACGGCCGCGATTTTGTGTTACCAGCAACAGCAGTACGCCGGGCGCAGGTTCTTCGAGCGTTTTCAGCAATGCGTTGGCGCTATTCCGGTTCATGCTTTCGGCCGGATAAATCGCGGCGATTTTCAGACGATCGAACTGATGGGTCAGATTTACTTCATGTATCAGGTTACGAATCTGCTCTATCTTTATGTTTTTGCTCTGTTTTTTTGTTTTATCATCGATCTCGAGAGTAACCAGCCTGAAATCCGCGTAGGTCCCGTTTTGCATCATCCGACAAGCATCGCAATGGCCGCAGGTCTGTATTCCGTCGGGTTGGTCGCAAAGCAGCAGCGTGGCCAGATATAAAACGAAGCCCGATATATCTTGTTCGCCGGCATTTTCGATCAGCACCGCGTGCGGTAAGCGACCGCTAGCGCGCAGTTTCAGCGCGCGTTCGAGTAAATCGCGTTGCCATGGCAGGTAGCGGGGATGCGCCGGCGGTTCCACTAACGAATATCCGTACAGGGCTCGAGGGCAAGCTCGAAACGGTCGCGTACGACCTCGAGAATAGCGGCGCTCACCGCATCCATTTCCTGCTCGGCGTCGATGACCACGTAACGCCGGCCGCCATCGCGCGCAATTTGCAGAAATGCAGCGCGTACCGCGGCATGGTAGTCGCTGCCCTTCCTTTCGAATCGATCTTCGCTACCGCCACGCTCCCGCGCACGTTGCAGGGCGATGGCCTCGGGAACATCCAGGACCAGCACCAGCTCCGGTTCGAAATCGCCGACCACGATACGATGAACCGCTTCGACCTGTTCCAGCCCGAGCTTGCCGGCAATGCCCTGGAACGCGCGGCTCGAATCGGCGAATCGATCGCTGATCACCCAGTCTCCTCGGGCCAGCGCCGGCCAGATGGTGTCGCGTAAATGGGCGCGCCGGGCCGCATACATCAGCATCAACTCGGTCATCGCATCCCATTTCTCGGGGTCGCCCGCAACCAGCAACTGCCTGATCTCCTCGGCCGCGGGCGAACCGCCCGGCTCGCGAGTCAAGATGGCCGGATGCCCCGCGCGACGCAGCGCCTCGAGCAGTCGTCGTGATTGCACGCCCTTGCCGCCGCCATCGACTCCATCGATCACGATCATACGATTCGGTTCATTTTGTCGGGTCACGTTGCTTTGGCTTGCCTCGAATATTGCTATTTGCTCTGGTTCAACTGGTAACGCCTGACCGCGGCGTTGTGTTCCTCCAGTGTCTCCGAAAAATGGTGCGTGCCGTCGCCGCGCGAGACAAAGTACAGCGCGCGCGTCGACGCCGGGTGCAACGCGGCGCGAATCGCATCCAGCCCGGGCAACGCGATCGGGGTTGGCGGCAACCCGGCGCGCAGGTAGGTATTATACGGCGTATCTTTTTTCAGGTCGCGAAAACGGATGTCACCGTCGAACGACGCACCGAGGCCGTAGATTACGGTCGGATCGGTTTGCAGACGCATATTGTTGATCAGTCGTTGGATAAACACGCCCGCGATCAACGGGCGTTCGAATCCCGCGCCGGTCTCTTTTTCGATGATCGACGCCAGGATGAGTGCTTCGTAGGGATTATCCAGGGGCAAACCCGGATCACGCTTCTCCCACTCGCGCTGCAGGTGGTTGTGCATGACCTGGTAGGCCCGTTTGAGAAAATCGACGTCGCTGGTGCCCTTCGGAAAGCGATAGGTGTCGGGGAAGAAACGCCCTTCGGGATGCTGTCCCGGGTAGCCGAGCAACTCCATGATTTCGGCATCGCTACGCTCGCCAATCCGCTGTTCGAGCACCGGATCCTGCGCGACCGCGCCGAGCATCTCGCGGAAAGTCCAGCCCTCGATGATGGTCAGGCTGTACTGTATCGAACTACCCTCGGTAAAGGTGCGCAACAAGTCGTCGGCGGTCTGACCGTCGCGAATCTCGTACTCTCCGGCTCGGACTTTCGTCTCGACGCCCTTCACCTTGGCCAGCAGGATGAACAGCCACGGGTCTTCGATTATTTTTTCGCGGGTCAAATCCTGCGCGATCGACTTGATGTTGCTGCCGGAGCGAATCAGAAACACGGTATTGCCCGATGGCAGCGCAAACTCGCCGTGCTGAAATCGCAATAACTGGAACACGAGTACGGCCACCAGTAACGTCATCGTCAGCAGGCTTAGCGCGATCAGTCGTTTGAGCAGCCTGGTCATGTCAGTCGATACTGAAACATAAGGCGGTACACCGCCAGCCGTGCGAGGACCTATCTGCTGCGGCGAGCCCGAACGGAACCGATGGGATATCGGCTACGCGACGGGCAGGCACGGCACGGGCGGGCGGCGACGCACTACAGCGATTTGAACACCAGCGTGCCGTTGGTTCCGCCGAAGCCAAAAGAATTTGACATGGTAACCGACAGATTTGCCTCGCGCGCGGTGTTGGCCACGTAATCCAGGTCGCATTCCGGGTCCTGGTTATCGAGGTTGATCGTCGGCGGCACGACCTGGTCACGCAGTGCCAGAATCGAGAAGATCGCCTCGATGCCGCCCGCTGCGCCAAGCAGGTGGCCAGTCATTGACTTGGTCGAGCTCACCAGCGTCTTGTAAGCGTGATCGCCGAGCGCAAGCTTTACCGCCAGCGTTTCGGCGACGTCGCCGGCCGGGGTCGAGGTGCCGTGAGCATTGATGTAGTCCACGTTCTCGGGATTCAGTCCCGCATCTTTCAGCGCGTTAAGCATGCAGCGCGCCGCGCCCTCGCCGCCCTCGGACGGCGCGGTCATGTGGTAAGCGTCTCCACTCATGCCGTAGCCGGCAAGCTCGCAATAAATGTCCGCGCCTCGAGCCCGCGCCATTTCGTATTCCTCGAGTACCACGACGCCGGCGCCATCGCCGAGCACGAAACCATCTCTGTCCTGGTCCCAGGGGCGACTGGCTGCCTCGGGGTCATCGTTTCGCGTCGACAGCGCGCGCGCCGCGGCAAAACCGCCAACGCCGAGCGCCGAGGTGGCCATTTCCGAACCGCCCGCGACCATGATGTCGGCATCGCCGTAACTGATCATCCGCGCGGCGTCGCCGATATTGTGCGCACCGGTGGTGCAAGCGCTGACGATGGAGATGTTGGGGCCTTTCAGGCCGCGCATGATCGACAGGTTTCCTGACACCATGTTGATGATCGAGCTGGGCACGAAGAAGGGGGAGATCTTGCGCGGGCCACCGGCAACATAGGCGTCGCGGTTGCGCTCGATTGTCGGCAGGCCACCGATCCCCGAACCGATCGCGACGCCGATGCGCTCGGCGTTTTCGTCGGTCACCTCGAGGCCCGAGTCCTCGAGCGCCTGAATGCCGGCAGCGATACCGAAATGAATAAACGTATCCATTTTTTTCAGGTCTTTCGGGGACAGATACTGGGTTGCATCGAAGTCCTTGACCGATCCCGAAATGCGGGTTGAAAACTGGCTTGCGTCGAAGGAGGTAATCGGTGCGATACCGCTTTTACCCGCGACGATATTTTTCCAGGAGTCCTCGACCGTATTTCCGACCGGCGTCAACAGTCCGAGTCCGGTTACCACTACACGACGTTTTGACAAGACTAAATCCCCTCCAAGGTCAGCTTCCGCTCAATAAATGAAAATGCCGCTTAGCATGCAAGATGTTAAGCGGCATCCTTCGATTCGAGAGTTCTTACAGGTTTGCGTTGACGTAGTCGATTGCAAGTTGAACACTGGTAATTTTTTCTGCTTCTTCATCCGGAATTTCAGTTTCGAATTCCTCTTCCAGTGCCATAACCAGCTCCACGGTATCGAGCGAGTCAGCGCCGAGATCATCGACGAAAGATGCCTGATTGGTCACTTCCTCTTCCTTGACGCCTAATTGTTCTGCAACAATTTTCTTAACACGTTCTTCAACAGAGCTCATTTTGTGAGGTTCTCCTGGTTAATAAATCGAAAGCTTGTAAGGGGCGATATTGTAGTGAAAAGCCGTTTTAGTTACCACAAAAGCGTAAAATTTTTTTCCCCTTCGTATACC
>JBFGQE010000114.1:0-8457 GCA_041564355.1 Gammaproteobacteria bacterium
ACTCGACCATTTGGCCCGGGCTGCAGGCCTCGGTGATGCGCGGATAATGTTGCGCCAGCCAGCGATACAAAATCTCTTCGGCGCGTTGAATCGTCGGCATGCACGGCCACAGCGTATCGTCGAGATCGAAGGCAATAACGGGTACTTGGTTGAACACGGCGAATCCTGGGAACGCAAGCTCGGCATTCTAAAACGTTTGCACTGCTTACGAAACCAGGGCGGTTGAGGATCAAACGCGGCCTGCCGGCTGCAGGCGCCGCGAAACAGAATCAGATGCGGTTCTTGGCCTGCAAATCGTGAGCGGTCTCGCCCGCGGGCCAGGATTCGTAATCGGCGTAGGTTTCCTGTTCGCGGCGCAGAATTTCACGCTGCTCGTCGATGCGCGCCATGTCCAGCGCCTGGTCGACCCGCGCTGCTTCGAGCTTGTTCTCCAGCCGAACGACGGATTGAACCAGCACCGCGCGCAACTCGGAGTTCGGTTCGCGTTTACTCTGTCGGATCTGCTCGAGCATAATCTGTAGCGCTCGCGCCGAATCGGCGACCGCATGGAAGCCGAATATGCCGCTCGCACCCTTGATCGAATGTGCCGCACGGTACGCCCGCATCATGATCTCGTCCTCGTCGTTTTCGACCGTCATACGCGTGACGGCGGCTTTCAACAAGGCGATATTTTCCAGGCACTCGGCAAAATATATTTCATGGAACTCTGCCAGTTCTACCGACATGATTTCTTCTCCGTAATTCAACGATCGGCGCGGCCTGCGCTTCTCCCGGGGCGTTCCGAATGCGGCTCCGAGGATCACGGCATGAACGGTCCCGCGCGCAATGCGTCGTTGGCCCTGCTATCGACCACGGCGCATATTCCTTTAACTGCGGCCTGATCTTCTTTACTATAAGCGACCCCTGGCTAGAAACGCGTTGCATGACCTCCAACCCACGCAGATTGACGGTCCACGTCGCCGATATTCCGATCGGCGGAGACTCACCGATCGTGGTGCAGTCGATGACCAACACCGATACTGCCGACATTGCGGCGACGGTGGAGCAGGTGCAGCGCCTCCACGAGGCTGGATCCGAACTGGTCAGGGTGACCGTGAACAACGACGCAGCCGCGCGCGCGGTGCCGCATATCGCCGAGCAGCTGGAACGGCTCGACTGCCGCGTGCCGCTGGTCGGTGACTTTCATTTCAACGGGCACAAGCTGCTCGGGCGACACAGCGCCTGCGCGCGAGCGCTGGCCAAGTACCGCATCAACCCGGGCAACGTCGGCCGAGGAAAAAAACGCGATACGCAATTCAGCGAGATGATCGAAATCGCCTGCCGCGAGGAAAAGCCGGTGCGTATCGGGGTCAACTGGGGGAGCCTCGACCAGCAGATGCTGGCGACCATGCTGACACGCAACGCGAACCTGGCCGACCCGCTGTCGCTAACCGCGGTGACGCGCCAGGCGGTGGTCGAATCGGCGCTGGAAAGCGCGGCTTTCGCCGAGGATATCGGCCTGCCGGCGGAGCGCATCATTATCAGCTGCAAAATGAGCCGCGTACCCGACCTGATCGAGGTTTACCAGGAGCTTGCGCGGCGTTGTCGCTACGCGCTGCACCTCGGCCTGACCGAGGCCGGCATGGGCGATCCCGGGGTGATCGCATCCAGCGCGGCGCTCTCGATCCTGCTGTACCAGGGTATTGGCGACACCATCCGGGTATCGCTGACCCCTGAACCCGGCGCGGCGCGTGAACGCGAGGTCAAGGTCGCGCAACAGATTCTGCAATCGCTGGGCCTGCGCGCTTTTGCGCCAAGCGTCACCGCCTGCCCCGGTTGCGGGCGCACCACCAGCGAGTACTTCCAGGTGCTGGCGCAGCAGATTCAACGCGAACTGGATGCATCCATGCCGGTCTGGAAACATCGCTATCCGGGCGTCGAGTCAATGAAAGTCGCGGTAATGGGTTGCGTCGTGAACGGACCCGGAGAGAGCAAGCACGCCAACATCGGTATCAGCCTGCCCGGAACCGGGGAACAACCGGTTGCACCGGTTTATGAGGACGGGATCAAGACCGTCACCCTGAAAGGGGATGATATCGCCGAGGCGTTTATCGAGCGAGTCAAAAACTACGTCGAGCAGCACTACGCCGCGAATCCTTAGCGGCTTTCCTCGATTTCACAGGCGACCTCGAAAACCGCGTCATTGTCGGTGACACGGCTGACCACGACGCTGGCTTCCAGCGGCGGCGTTTCGGGGCTGTAAGGGGTAAGCAGTATTTCCAGTCGATCACCCTGCGCGAGTCGTTCATCGGTGGTAAACAGGATTCCCTTGCTGCTCAGATTGATCACCTTGCCCGCCTGCTGCAGAGAACTGCCGGCGGCAGTGAAGCTCAGCTGGCAATCGATCGGCATGCGCAGGAAGTCACGTTTTTCCGCGTAATCGATCATCGATTGGACTCGCTAGATCTTGAATAACTTGCCGAAATTGGCGACGTCGAGAATTTTTCGAACTTCGGGCGATGCCCGGGTAATTTCAATACTGGAAGATTCACCGCCGGCATGTTCGCGCAGCAGCAACAGCATACCCAGTGCGGAACTGTCGAGATACTCGGTATCGGTCAAATCGACGACGTACTCGACGCCATGCCCGCCGGTCTCGGCGTAAGACGCACGAAACTCGTCGTAAAGCTGAAAATCGAACTTGCCGGCTACCGCAATGGTCACCTTGTCGCCGTTTTCGGATACCGTCGTATTAATGCCCATTCGAATAAATTCTCCCGAGTCGTCTGGTCCGCGTATTAAACCATTTTGCGCAGGCCCGTGCTATCTGCAGAATTCGCCTGGGCTCCACGATTACCAGCGCCAAAATACCGGGCTGGGTAAACCACGAACCGTCCGTAATATATAGTCTATTTTGCCGCGCTTTTCATTACCGCGAGGATCCGTCGGCGCGGCCTGACCGCGCTAGCGGCGCCGGGCGCGTCCCCGCCCCCGGTCACGGTATCTTAACGCCGCTGCGCGCCTCCCGGGAGCCGGGGTCAGCAAATGATGATCTGGTTCTTGCCGTTTAGCTTGGCCTGGTATAGAGCCTTGTCGGCACGCTTGAACGCGCTCTGGTAATTATCGCTGTCACGCACCAGCGTAATGCCGATGCTGACCCGGATCGACAGCGCAACGCCGCGGCGGCCGAGGTCGATTTGCTCGATACTGCTGCGAATCCGCTCGCTGACGTCGATCGCGCCATGCACGTCGGTTTGCGCGAGGCCACCGACGAATTCATCGCCGCCGAAACGGTAAACCAGGTCGGTGTTACGCACCACGTGACTAATCACCTGCCCGACCTCGCGCAATACCTGGTCGCCGATGTCATGCCCGCAACTGTCGTTAATCTGCTTGAATCCGTCGAGGTCCATGACCAGCAGGGCCATCGGCTGCCGATGGCGTTTAGCAAGATCGATTTCTCGCGGCAGGTTTTTTTCCATCGACGTGCGGTTGTTTAGACCGGTCAACGGATCCTGGTAGGCGGACTTCAGCGCGACCTGATACATCAACGCGTTTTTCAACGGGTAGATCAGGCAGCACATTAGCTCTTCCAGCTCGTTGAGTTTGGTACTACCGAAGCGGCTCGGCTTGAACAGCGTCAGTTCGCCGAGCTGCCGGTTTTGCACGCGCAGCCGGTAACTCGCGTCGTGCCCCCGCGTCTTGCCGTGTTCGAGACAAATATCGACTTCGTCGCAGCTGAATCGATAACCGCAGTAATCGATCTCCTTGGCAATTTCTTTCATGAAGGCTTCGATTATCTGCTTGATCTCGAGATGACGCGAAAGCAGGTCCGAGAGTTGCAGGTTGCGAATATACTTTTTGCTCGTTCCGCTGCGCGCGCCTGGCCGGGGGTCGAGCGCGATAACCTGCGCGGGCAACCGGGATGCCGGCTTCCGATTCTCAAAGAGTTGTGTGGTCTGCACCATTGAACGTTCCTTAGTCGATAATTCTACTTGACAAATACATGCCAAATACGTGCCAAGTTGAAATACCTCTATAATTCATATAGTTACATGAGTAATAAGCTTTATTCTGAGTGCAATGGCAATATTTTGTCGATTTTTCCGGCCGAAATGAGGGCAATAACTGACAAATGGTCTCAAGAACCCGCTTTTTCGGCCGATTGAGGCTTGACACGACGGTTTTTTAACGCCCGATTTTGCGCGTCAGCGCCTTCGACAACGGGACCGATCCAGCCAGGCCGACCGGGCCGGCAGTTTTTTACCCGGGGTGGATAACGATTGCCCATATGGATATCAAGATCTTCAACCAAGTTGCCAACGGAGGCGCCACGATTGCCGAAATTGGCGACCTGTTGCCGCGACTGCGCGCGGCCGGCAGGATAGAGGCCGAGGTAATCAGTCGGCTGGCGGACGGCTTGCTGCTGCAAACTCGCTTCGGTCGAATCCGCACCAGCGACCGTCTGCACTTCAATACGGGGGACAGACTCGAGCTGCGCGTATCCGGCGATGCCGACCGGCCGACACTCAAAGCCAGGGAGATCTCCTCTCCCCCGATCAGGCTCGGCACCGCGGGCAATCCCCGACTGGTCGAAGCCCTGCCGGCAAACCGGGTCGTGCTCGCCCGGATCGCAGAAATCATGGCCGAGACCACGTTGATCAGGATCGCCAATCGACTGTTGTCCCTGCCCGCGCGCCTCGACCGGCCGCGGGGACAATTGCTCAGCCTGTTGCACAAACCCGAACAGCGCATCATCGAGGTCGAACCGGTCGAACGTAAAAAACTCTACCTCGCGCTGATCCGGCACCTGTTGCCGCGTCAGCCCGAACGCCGCCCGGCCAGTCTGGTACAGCTCTACCGCTTCGCCGCGGATATCGCGCAAGCGGCCGGGGGTCGTCACCCCGCCGCGCCAGCGAAATCCACGCGCACCGGCCCGACGACAACGAGTCAGTGGCACAGCCTGGTCCCGCCTGCCGCGGGCAGCGCGGCAGCGCGACAGATCCCGCTGCCAAACACGGATACCCTGCGTTTATATCTCGCGGACGCGGCAGCGGCAACGCGGCAAACTCCCGTCCCGGCGCCGATCTCGGCGCGCAACCCATCGCGACGGGCGACCGCGCAAAACGCCTTGCAACGGCCCGCGACCATGCCCGAAGGGCAGGCCACCAAGGCTTCACCGCGACAAGTCAATGATGCGACGAGAGCGAATCCTGTTGCACCGGCGCGGGTATCGCTGGCGACTAGATTGCTCGCCGATATCTCGACATTGCCCGGCAATGCAGGCAGCAAATTATCGCCCGTAACGGGAATCCAGTTGCCGGGCGTATCGCGCGATTCGACGAGGACGGTCTCGTCCCGTCTGACGTCAACGGGAGGCAACGCCGACGCGGCGACGCCGGTATCCACCGGCTCGCGCACGGCAACGGCCGCTGCACCGCCGCGCTCGCCAGTACGGTCACCGTTGTGGCCGACGAGTCCGGCCGTGGCCGCCGCGGGCAATATCCCGGGACAGGCGGTTCCCGCACCGATACAGCAATTACTCAGCGCGCTACCGACACTGCAACAACTCGACGCGCCAACCCTGCGGCAATGGTTCGAGGATCTGGGCTTCATTCGACCTGCCGGGGAAAAGGTCGCGACGACAGCAGGTGGCGGGATGCTACGCCTGCTGCAATCCATTAACCGCAGCGAATCGCTGACCCGCGAACTGATGCAGCTTGCCGAACCCGCGGGCAAATCCCGGGGCGAGGCGAATCCTCAAAGTGCAAAACCGCCGCTTCAGGAAACCCTGCTGCCCTGGGTACGCGAGGGTATCAGGCTGGTCGAACAGGCGTTATCGCACAATCTCCTGCAACGCGCGACGCTCGGCCTGCAGCAGGAGGCGCAACAGCCGGCGACGCTTAGCTTCGCCCTGCCGGTGCAACATGAGCAACAGGTCAGAGCACTGCACATTGAGCTATCGCAAAAGCGCGCCGCGCGCGAGGATTCCGCGAACGCATGGGAAGTTCGGATCAGCTTCGAGTTTGCCGGCCTCGGACCGGTGTCGTGCCATATCGCACTCGACGGCTTTACCGTCGCGGCAAGCTTCTACTGCGCAAAGGGACAGACCCGTGACTACGTCGAGCAGGCCCTGCCGGAGCTGCGCCGGCAGCTCGGTGCGGCCGGCTTCAGCGTCGGCGAACTGCATGGCTTCGTTGCCCCGAGCGGACCCCCTGCCGGTCAGCCAGGTTACCGTGTCGAAGATGCGCTGATCGACGTAGAGGCCTGATGATGGAATCGTCTTCTCGATTTGCGCTCGCCCTGGAATACGACGGCAAGATCGCGCCCCGGGTCACCGCGCGCGGCCACGATGAAATAGCGCTGCAAATCATTCGCCTGGCGCAGGCGGAAAAAATTCCTGTCCACTACGACCGCGAACTGGCGCAGGTGCTGGAACAAATCGACCTTGGGGAACAGGTGCCGCCGTCGCTGTATGTCGTCATCGCCGAAATTCTGGCTTTTGCCTATCGCCTGTCCGGCAAGCACAAGGACTTCATGGACGATATCGAAACCAGCGAGTATATCGCGGCGGCGGAAACGATCGACGGGACAGAGACCTCGGAGCCGCGGGATTACCTCGAAGCGACCCCGGACTAAAGGCGCCGAAGCCGGCCCGGGCTGGATCGACCGCCGGAGACTGGCGGGCTAGGCGTAGGTATCGATGATATGCTTGCTATCCTTTTTTCGCGCCCGCGGCGGTTTGCGCGATTTTTTCTTTTTTTCCGGATCCGGCTTTTTCAACGCATCCTGGACGCGCGGCGTCCGGTTTACCGACTTGATCAATGTATCGGCCATGACTAGCGGCACCGAATCCGCGGCGGCTGCGCGCAGACGCCCCGGCCATTACCGCGCCCGAGGGACGAGGATTGCGCCGCCCGGTCCTGAACATTCTGCTGTCGTGGATGCTGCATTGGAGGAGTCCGTTTTGCCCTGTACTCAGGCTATCGGCCCCAACGCGAGAAAGTTGACCCGGAAAAACCGTCGGATCCGATTATCGATCGTCGCGTAATCCGACCATCCGCCGCGGCGGGGTCGTTTATTCGGCGCTTCTCGAGTTCCATTCGGACATACGCGATTTGATTCGCAACAGGGCCTGCCCGTGCAGCTGGCAGATGCGCGATTCGGTAACCTCGAGGATTTCGCCGATTTCGCGAAAATTAAGCTCATCGTCGTAGTACAGCGACATGACCAGTTGCTCCTTGTCCGGCAGTTGACGAATACTTTCGGCGAGCTGGGCCTGGTACTCGTCGTGGCTCAGGTTCTCGTCCGGGGTTCGTTCGTCCGAGCCCGGGATCATCGAGTCCTGGGTATTTTCCTCCAGTGATTCGATGCTGTAGATACGCGACGAGGAGGAATCGATAAGGATCTGGTGATACTCGCTCAGGCTAATACCGAGCGCATCGGCCACGTCCGCATCCTTCGCATCTTCGCCGGTCTCGTTTTCGATCTTGCGGATCGCATCGCTGACCGCGCGGTATTTGCGATGCACCGAGCGCGGAGTCCAGTCCGAGCGGCGTATTTCGTCGATCATCGAACCGCGGATGCGAATTCCGGCAAAGGTTTCGAAACTGGCGCCCATTTTCGGATCGAAATTGCTCGCCGCCTCGAGCAGGCCAACCATGCCGGCCTGGATCAGGTCGTCGATCTGTACGCTTGGCGGCAATCGATTGAGCAGGTGATAGGCGATTCTTTTCACCAGCGATGCATGGCGGATGATCTGGTCGGATTCGCCCAGATTCTCAACCTCTGCATACATCGCATGTCCGTTCACAAACGGTCTTCCTGGGCGTCGAAGTTAACCAGGCGCTCGATGAAGAATTCGAGATGGCCCTCCATCGAGGTCGGCGCCGGCCATTCCAGGGCCTTCTTTCCGATCTGCTTGAAAGCAGTCGACGCGGGGCTGCGCGGGTATGCCTCGACCACCGTTTTCTGTTTTTGCACGGCTTTCTTCAAATTCTCGTCGTAGGGAATGCTGCCGAGAAAATCGAGCGCCACGTCGAGAAACTTTTCCGATACCCGGGCCAGCTTGTCGTAGAGTTCACGCCCCTGGTGAACGCTGTGCGCCTGGTTGGCCAGCACGTGGAATCGTTCCACCCCGTAATCGCGATTCAGAACCTTGATCATCGCGTAAGCATCCGTTATCGAGGCCGGTTCGTCGCAGACCACGACGATTACCTCGCGTGCGGCGCGGGTGTAGCTGACCACGCTGTCCGACAGGCCCGCCGCGGTATCGACCAGCAGCGTGTCTACCGGCACGGTCAGCTCGGAAAACGAGCGGATGACGCCCGCGTTTTGTGCCGGGGTCAGATCGGACATTGCCGCGACCCCGGACGAGGCCGGCACGATTTTGATGCCTGCCGGTCCGTCGATGATGGTTTCCTCGAGAGAACACTCACCGTTGATAACGTGTGACAGGTTGAGGCCCGGACTCAGGCC
>JBFGQE010000115.1:0-8383 GCA_041564355.1 Gammaproteobacteria bacterium
CACATCGCGGCCGGTTTCGGGATCCTTGTCTTTCCAGAACGGGCGGACCACCATGACGAAGGTCTTCGACGACTGCATGTAGCGCGTGCGATCCAGCGCCATCCACATTTTTTGCGAAAACAGAGACTCGTCGCAATTGATTGCCGTGCTCAGCAGCCAGCTCTGGCAGGTTACCAGCGCGCATTCGAATTCGCGGCGATCGCCCCAGGTGTCGGAAATGGCAATCCGGCCGCCGTCGATACGCTCGATACGCTTCGCCCCGGGGCGCGGCGCGCCGTGATGCAGGCTGTGCAATGACGTACCGTCGGGCCAGTGCGCCATGTTCTGCGGCCGGTCTTTCCACATGCGTCGCGGCACCTGCTCGACGCCGCCCATCACGAAATGCTGGTCGTCATCGCAGTTGGTGTAGACCACGCGCAGGATTTCGAGCATCGAGTTGGGAAAATCCGTGTCCCAGCCGCCGGTGCCGAAGCCGACCTGGCCGAAGGCCTCGAGGTGTTTGAAGCTGGTGCGCATGAAGGATTCCGAATTCGCGATAAAGCCGTAAAAGGTGCGGTCGTCCCAGATCGGAATCAGTTCGTTCCACAGTCGCTTGATTTCGCCGACGTCGCGCTCGCGGATCGCGCTCTGCATCGCGCTGAAACTCGCATGCTGCTCGAGCGCCTCGTGCCACGCAGCGCCGACCTCGCGCAATAGCGGGCTCAGGTCGTCGCTGCTTTTAACATAGATTGGCTGCCCCTCAAGGTCGACCACGGTGCTCGGCGTCTCCGGCGCGAGCGGATTCGGAAACGGGCGCGTCTCGAGATCGTACTTGTCGAGGTAATGGTAAAAACCCGTCGACGAGCGCGGAAAGCGCATTCCGCCGAGTTCAGCGACGATGCCGTCGGCGCCTTTGAACGGCTCCGAATGCAGACGGCCACCCAGACGACGCGACTCGTAGACCACCGGTTTCAACCCCATCTTCATCAGCTCGAAGGCGGCGGTGATACCCGCCATGCCGGCGCCGATGATCGCGACTTCGCTGCCGAACTTCGCCTCCGGGACCCGACCCAGGCCGGCCGGGTGCGCGAGCCAGTCGTCGTAGGCGAACGGAAAATCGGGGCCAAAAATGGTTACCGGTTTTTGTTCCGGGTCGAACCCGGTAATCGAGGTATGCGGAGCGGTCATTGGTATTAATCCACGTGTTGAAGTTATTCGGCCAACGGCCGGTAAAGCCCCGGACTGCGGTCGGCCAGGTAGGTATTGAGCTGCCGCCACTCGTCGAGCAGCTCGCGTCTAAGGCCCGCGACGATGAGCGTTTCGTCGTCCGCCGCGCGCGCCAGGTCCCTGCCATCGGGGCCCACGATGCAACTGAGGCCAATGTACTCGAGACCGTTTTCCTGTTGGCAACGGTTTGCATAAGCGACGAAGACGCCGTTTTCGAACGCGCGGGTCGGAACCATATGCGTCGGGACGAACTCGTAGGGAACCATCACCGCGGTTGGCACCGCGATGAAATCAGCGCCCGCCAGGGCAAGGCGGCGCACGTTTTCAGGAAATTCGACGTCATAACAAATCAGCAGGCCGATACGCCAACCATCCAGCTCGGCGATGACGTCGGGTTTTTCGCCCGGGCTAAAGGCATTTTTGTCGATTTCGCGGAACAGGTGCGTCTTGCGATAATTGGCGATTGATTGCCCGTCGCGCCCGAGCAGCTGGACCGAGTTGTAGATTCTTTCGCCATCTCTCTCCGGATATCCGTAGAGTAAGGCAATGCCGTTGGACCGCGCGATTTCTCCCAGCGCCTGCGCCGACGCGCCGTCGGCAGCCTCGGCGCGATCGGCGATCGCCGCCGCACCGATGTTGTATCCACTGAGGATCATTTCCGGTGCGATCAGCAATTCAGCCCCGACCGCCACCGCACGCTCGGCCTGTCGGGCGAGCTTATCAATATTGGCGGCAACGTCGAGCGCGATGCCCGGTCCCTGGTAGATCGCAACATTCATCGTAACGTCTCCTCAAGTTCGGTATTCGACGCCGGGAAACACGCAAAGCATTTCGAACAGCAGGTTAGCCGCGACCAGCGCGGTATTTCCGGAGGTGTCGTAGGCCGGCGCGACCTCGACCAGGTCGCCGCCGATGATATCGAGCCCACGACAGCCGCGCACGACTTCGAGTCCCTGGTGTACGGTCAGCCCGCCGATTTCGGGCGTACCGGTGCCCGGAGCGTAAGCCGGGTCGAGGCCGTCGATATCGAAAGTCAGGTACACCGGGCCCGCGCCGAGCTGCTCCCTGACCTCGTTCATCAGTGGCGCCAACGACTTGTACCAGCATTCCTCGGCCTGCACCACGCGCACGCCCTGCTCGCGCGGCCAGTCGAAATCGTCCGCCTCGTAGCCGCTCGCGCGCAGACCGATCTGCACCATTCGCGTCGGTTCGATCAGACCTTCCTCGATCGCGCGGCGAAACGGCGTGCCGTGCGCGATGCGCTCGCCGAACATGTGATCGTTGATATCCGCGTGCGCGTCGACATGCACGATACCGACCGGCCCGTGCCGTTTTTTCAGCGCGCGCAGGATCGGCAGTGAAATCGTGTGATCGCCGCCCAGCGTCAGCGGTTTGCAATCGGCCGCCAGGATTTCGTCGTAAGCCTTTTCGATGATGCCCACGGACTTTTCCAGGTTGAAGGTATTGATCGCGATATCGCCGAGATCGGCGACCTGTAGCGAATCGAAGGGGGCCGCGCGCGTGGCCATGTTGTACGGCCGGATCAGGCAGGACTCGGTACGGATCTGCCGCGGACCGAAGCGCGCACCGCCACGGTTCGAGGTGCCGATGTCGAACGGCACGCCGACAAAGCCGACGTCGAGACCAGCGGCACTGGTTACATGCGGCAAGCGCATCATCGTCGCGATGCCGCCGAAGCGCGGCATTTCGTTGCCTCCGAGGGGCTGGTTGAATCGATGCTCAGTCATGTTCGTTCTCCGCTAAATCGTGATTTGCCTGCGCGAGCTGTCCCAGTGTAATCGGCGCTAACGGCGGGCGGGCGCGAAAGCCCGCGACATCGCCTGTCGCCACGCCGCCGAGTTGGGTAAACATCTGCGCAACGCTGGCCGCACACCATCTGCCCTGGCAGGGCCCCATGCCACAGCGGGTAAACGCCTTGGCCTGGTTGGGTCCGCTGCAACCCAGCTCGATAATGCGCTCGAGCTCCGCCGCGCTGACTTCTTCGCAGCGACATACCAGTGTATCACCCCTTGGCAGCAACACGTCCCCCGGCACGCGGTAGGCCGCGTCGAGAAAAGGTCGAATCGCAAGATGGCGCTCCCGCGCATGCCGCAAGGGACGCGCCAGTCGATCACGCTCGCTGCGCTGCAATCGACCCAGGCGACAGGCCACCTGCAAACCGGCGATCTGGCCGTCGAGGCCGGCGGCGCGGGCACCGACGATACGCGCCGCGTCGCCGACGACGAAGCAGTTTTCGCGGGAACTCTGTGCCCAGCGATCGACCCGCGGCTGCAGGCATTGCTGCGCGTCGTTCCAGTCGATCTCGCAGCCCGCGGCCTGGCTCAGGTGCAGGCTCGGGATGATGCCCTGGTGCAACAGCAGCAGGTTTGTTTCGATGCGCTCCCGCCGACCGCCAAGGCTGAAACTGACCGCGTCGATGCGCTCCCCGCCCTCGGCGGTCAGCTCGCGGACGCCCCGCAGCCACGGCACGCGCGCGCGTCGAATCGCGCCGACCAGGCGTAGGCCCTTGAACAGGTAATCGGCCGCGGCCAAAGCACGCGGCAGACGGGATAACGCGCGCCAGCGATTCGTCGCGGGCGTGGTGTCGAGCAGCGCGCGGATCCGCACGCCGGCCTGCAGGTATTGCCAGGCAAGCAGTAATAGCAACGGTCCGCTGCCGGCCAGCACGACCCCGTCTTCGGGGACGACCGCGGCCGACTTCAACAGAATCTGGCCGGCGCCCGCGGTCATCACGCCGGGTAGCTGCCAGTTCGGAATCGGCACCGGACGTTCCTGCGCGCCGCTGGCGATGACAATATAGCTCGCGTTGACCAACTGGCTGCGGCCCTCATGCAACAATCCTGCCTGCGAGCCCTGGTCAAGGTACCAGACCCCGGTCTTCGCGCGATAATCCAGGTGCGCATGGCGAAACGCGCGCACCATCGTTCGACCAAAGGTGTAATCCTTGCCCAGCAGCGCGGCGTCCAGCGCCGAATCCGAGTCGACGTTGCGATAGATCTGGCCGCCGGGATTGGCCTGCTCGTCGACCAGCATCACGTCGACACCATGGTTCGCCGCGGTTTGCGCGGCGGCCATACCCGCGGGCCCCGCACCGATCACCAACAGGTCGCAGGTCGCGTTCACGTCGCCTCCCCGGTATCGGCATTGACACCGCGATGGCGCCGAACCTGCATACCGTCACGGACTTCGACCTGGCAGGCTCGCTGGCCGGAAACGCCGTCGATATCCATCACGCAGTCGAAACAGGCGCCCATCATGCAAAAGGGAGCGCGCGCGGAATTCGACATCGCGTTGAACCGGGTCGGTATCCTGTCGACGAGCAGCAAGGCCGCGGCGAGCGGAATCCCCGCGGGGACCTCGAGGGTCTCGCCATCGAGCACGATTTCGACCCGTTCAGGCGCTGTGTCGTCGATGAGCCGAAACATCGAATCGGTCCGAGGAAAAGGCGGATATCAATTGCTGCTGCAGATCATCGCCCGGCTCGCCGCAGATCCAGTCGGCCAGCGGCCCGGCATGCAGCGCCGCCAGCGTGACGCCGCTGTGACAACTGATCGCGTAAACGCCGGGATAAAGCCGGGATTGCTGATAGACCGGGGCGCCATCCGGTGTCATCACGCGCAGCGCCCCCCAGGCGCGCTGCAGACGCACGCCGGCCAGATGCGGAAAAATCTTCAGCGCACGCGCGGCGAGGCGAGTAATCACATCGAGCGTGGTCGAATCGTCGTAACCGGCCCGCTCGTGCGAATCACCGATTTGCAGCGTGCCCTCGCGAGTCTGGCGAACCTGCAGGCACGCGCAGGGGAGAAACGGCGCAACCCGCTCGGTAATCAATAATTGTCCGCGCAGCGGGTGTAGCGGCATTTCGATTCCAACCTGCGCGGCCAGCCGCTCGCCGTCGAGACCGGCGCAAACCACGACCTTTTCCGCGGTAAAACGCCCGCTCGACGTGTCGACGACGAAGCCGTCACCATCCGCGACTATCTGCGAGACGCGCCGGCCAGGGAGGTATGCCGTGCCGAGATTCTGCATACGCTGCTGCAACGCGCGCAGCAGGTAAAGCGGATTGACATGGCCATCCTGCGGCGAGTAGCTGGCCCCGATGACGTCGGCAGAAACCTGCGGGATGCGTTCGCGCAGCGCCGCGTTGTCGAGCATCGCGTAATCGAATGCGCCGCCGGTATGCTGCTGCACCAGCCGCATTTCCTCGCTGCGCGCATCCCATTCCCGCTGGTCCAGGCAAAAGTCGTAGCCACCGGTTTGCTCGAGCCCCAGGTCGATTCCGGTGGCGTCTCGCAGACCGCGCTCGAACTCGGACCAGGCTCGCGCCGCCAGCCCGCTCCAGCGCGCATAGGCGGGAAAATCGGCCCCCTTACCCTGCACCCAGATCAGGCCGAAGTTGCCGCGCGACGCACGATAATCGCGATCGCTGCCATCGAGCACCGCGGTCCTTACACCGCGCGCGGCAATACCGCAGGCGAGCGCGGAGCCGACCAGCCCGCCGCCGACAATGATCGCGTCGTAACTGGTATTCACGTCGAGTTATCCTGGAAGCGGCTCAGATTCGAAACGAAGCCATGCCTTTTTTGGGCGAGGTTTTGACCGCGTCCTGGGGATAAAGATGGGCCAGCCAGTGCTTTTCCCAGAAACGGAAACCGCGAGAAATCACCAATACGATAATCAGGTAGAGAACCGCGGCGGTGATGAAACCCTCGTAGGCCAGGTAGTAGCGGCCGTTGAGCCAGCGGCCGACGCCGAGCAGGTCCTGGATCGTAATCGTGCTCGCGACCACCGAACCGTGCAGCATGAAGATGACTTCGTTCGAATAAGCCGGCAGCGCGCGGCGAAACGCGCTCGGCAGCACGATGCGACGCATGCGCCCGCGCCTGCTGAAGCCGCAAGCCTTGGCCGCCTCGACTTCACCCTTGTTGGTGGTTTCGATCGCACCGCGCAGCAGCTCGGTGGTGTAGGCCGCGGTGTTGAGACTGAAAGCGATCAGCGCGCACCACCAGGCCTGCGACAGGATCGGCCCCCAGAGACACGATTCGCGAACCCACTCGAACTGGCCGAGACCGTAGTAAATCAGGTAGGTTTGCACCAGCAATGGCGTGCCGCGGAAGGTATAGGTAAAAGCCCACACCGGGGCGTTCAAAAAAGGATTGTTCCCGGCGCGAATAATCGCCAGCGGAATCGACATCAGGCCGCCGATTACGAGGGCAAGAAAAGTCAGCTGCAACGTCACCCAGGCGCCCATCAGGAAACGGTCGAAGTTTTGCGCGATCAGCACGATGTCGATCGGCGACCAGGTTTCGAGAAACTGGATCAGTGCTTCACTCACTGTCCGACCTCACGATGCCCTTGCTGTATTTGCGGTCGAGCCAGCGCAGGCCCAGGTCCGAAATCGCGGTCAGAATCAGGTAAATAATCAACACCGCGAACATGAAGGTAAACAGCAGGCGTGTCGAACGCCCGGCAACGAAGCCGTTGTAGACGACGTCCTGCAGGCCGATCACCGAGACCAGCGCGGTCGACTTGATTTGCACCAGCCAGTTGTTGGAGAACCCGGGCAGCGCGTAGCGCACCATTTGCGGCCAGATGATGCGGCGAAAGATCAGGAACTTGTTCATACCGCAGGCAATGCCGGCCTCGATCTGCCCGCGCGGAATCGCCAGGATTGCGCCGCGGAAGGTTTCGGTCATGTAGCCGCCGAAAACGATGCCGATCGTACCCACTCCGGCCGCGAACTGGCTGATCTCGACGTAATCCCACAGGCCGGTCACCTGCCCCAGCTGGTTGGCGAGTTCCTGGCCGCCGAAAAACACGAGCAGGATCAGCACCAGGTCGGGTACGCCGCGCACGATCGTCGTGTAGCCGGCCGCCGTTTTTTGCGCGATCAGGCTCTTCGACAGCTTCGCCCAGGCACCGAGCAGGCCGAAAAACACCGAAAACATCAGTGAAAAAATCGCAAGCTGAATAGTTACCCAGGTGCCATGCAGCAATTGCCCCTGGTACTCTATGATTGCTTCCACGATGCCGTTCCGCTTAAAACCGGCCCGCGCATGCGGGCCGGAAGATTAAAGTTCGCTCAACTAGCCACCGTAGATATCGAAATCGAAGTACTTGGCGTTGATCTTCTGGTAGGTGCCGTTTTCGCGGATGGTCTTGATTGCGCGGTTAAGTTCCTGGCGCAACTTGTCGTCCTGTTTGCGCACCGCGATGCCGACACCCTCACCGTGACATTCCGGGTCATTTTGATCTCCACCGACATACCCGTATCCCTTTCCGGCGTCGGTCTTCAGGAAACCGTCGAAGGCAGCGATCGAGTCGGAAAAATTGGCGTCAATGCGGCCAATGGCAAGATCCTGAAAAACTTCCTCCTGGGTCGCGTAGAGCACCAGTTCGGCATCGGGAAAATGCTTTTCGAGGAAGCATTGGTGCGTCGTGCCGCGCTGCACGCCGATACGCTTGCCCTTCAGGCCGGCCTTCGAAATATCGAGGCCAGAGCCGTTCTTAGCCACGAATTTGGCCGGCGTGTTGTAGTACTTGTCGGAAAAATTGACGCGCTTCTTGCGCTCGTCGGTGATCGACATCGAGGCGACGATAGCGTCGTACTTGCGCGCCAGCAACGCCGGAATCATGCCGTCCCAGTCCTGCTCGACGAGCACGCACTTGCGTTTCATTTCGGCGCACAGGGCCTCAGCGATGTCGATGTCGAAACCCTTCAGGGAGCCGTCCGACTCCTTCCACGAAAATGGCGGGTAAGCACCCTCGACGCCGATGCGTAAATCGGCGGCCTGCGCGGCCCCGGATCCCAACATCAACAAAGTCAGGCTCAGGCTGGTAATAAGTTGTTTGATTTTCATTTTGCTTCCTCTCTTCAATCGTGTTTGTTCACAAACTATTGTCGTTCTGCCTCGTCGGCATTTACTGCATCGTTCTCGACAGGAACTGTCGAAAGCGATCAGAATTCGGATTGGTAAAGACCTGCCTCGGGTCGCCCTGCTCCTCGATCTGCCCTTCGTGCAGGAACACGACCTCGGAAGATACGTCGCGCGCGAAGCTCATCTCGTGGGTCACCACCAGCATCGTGCGGCCCTCCTCGGCGAGATCGCGCATGACCTTCAGCACCTCACCGACCAGTTCCGGGTCGAGCGCCGAG
>JBFGQE010000116.1:0-8269 GCA_041564355.1 Gammaproteobacteria bacterium
CCTTTGAATGAATTGATGTCCGCATCGAATCGCGTCAGAAAGTTGGTGGTCGCGTAATCGTCCAGCCACGGGTAACGGCCTCCGGTATTAAGGCGATACGCCGCAAGCGCGTCGCGATAAGTTTCGAGCACTTTCTTTCCCGCCATCGCGAGCACCTCGTCGGCGGTGACCACGACGACCTGATCGTTGACCACGATCATGCCCTCGTTCTGATCGTACACGGGACCGAGAATAAAACCGTCGTCATCGGTATCGCTCTCGTTGTTGTTGAACCGGCTGTTATCGAAGCCGACAAAAGTGTCCAGGTAATTGATCGGATTTAGCTGCTGCGGACCGGTCGCCCGCAATTGCGTGTATTCATAGGTGCCGTTGGCATCGTTATCGCGCCTGACCACCGGCCCCGGGGCGATGATCACCGCCGCGATTCCAGCCGCCGCACCGTCGTACATAATACTGCCGGACTGATCGACCAGCGTTATCGTACCCTGCGTATTCGAATTGATTATCCCGCCGCCGGCGAAGTTATCGAAACCGTCCGACACCGCGTACCACAGTCGCTCGCCTGATGCGTCCCGAGCATCGTAAAAATCAAGCCTCGGATCGTTCCAGGGGAAACGACCAACCGTATTACAGTCCAGCGGCACGTCCACGTCGCCGTCGTTATCATGGTCGGGGCAAGGCAGGCGACCGGGCCCGATGCCGACATTCGTGTCGGGATAATTATAGGCGAACATCAACAGTGCCTGCTTCGCCTGCGCCAGCACCTGGCGGTTGTGCGCGGCCTTGCGCGCATCGGTCGAATCCTTCGCCTGCTGGGTATAGCCCGCGATCACGGCGCCGCCGATGCCCATGAACGCGAGCAGCGTGATGATCAGGACATAGCCTTGCTGGCGCTGGACGGCGGGGGCTCGCATGTCAATTCTCCACCGGCGCCAGGTAGGTAATCTGCAGCTTTTCGCCGCTGGTGGCAAAATAATGACGACCGTCCGGCGCGGTGATCCGCACTTTGATTTCGTTACCGACCAGCACCTTGACGCGGCTCTTGTCGTCGAGTCGATCGCCGTCCTCGTAGATCTTCGAATTGATCCAGACCGTGTGCGGGCCCTCGGCCGACACGGTAATACCATTAATCGAGTACTCGCGAGTGACCTCTTCCTTGACCAGCTGCTGCATCGGCAGGTTGCTCTCCTCGATCTCGACTTCGACCGTCGGCGCCGGTTTCGGTTCGTCGCTCTTGTAGCGATTGGCGTTGATGATCTCACGCTCCTGTGGCGTTGTGAAAAGGGTCGCGAGTTCGGCCTGCGCCAGGGTCACACTACCCGGCAAAGCAAATGCCAGCAGGCCTGCCAACAGGTAAGGACGATTATTTTGCATCGATGGTCACCCAGCGAATCACGCAGGACGCGTTCAGATTGGGACGCTTCGTGTCTAGCGACCGCTCAATGTCGGTGTTGCGGGACATCGCGCAACTTTCCACGGTAAACAAGTTCCTGATCGACAGGCGCAGGCCCTCGAGCAGTGCGAACAGGTCTTCCTCGTGCAGCAGGCCCATGCGCAGCTGCATCGGCGAACTCTTCACGTTGACCCCACGTTTCGACCTGAATTTCGGTCGCTCGAAATCTTCTTGCGGCGAAAGGGTATAGCTCAGGTTAGGCAGGCGCAACACCTGGTTGGTCGACTCGAGGCTTTCGATCCAGCTGAGACGTCGTTCTTCCCCGACCAGTCCGGTCGACTTGTAATCGTTATACAGATTTCGATACTGGTCGATCAGGTCGATATCGTTAACAATATTGCGATAAATCTTGTGCGTCGACTGCAACGTCGCGAGCGAGTCCTGGTAGGCCTCGTGCTGCAGTTTTTCGTAATGCTGGCCGGCCATTACCAGCGCCACGAATATTACCGAGGCGACGATCAGCATAACGATCGGTTGCCTGAGGTAAAACCAGTCGATATTCAGTTTCACAGCTTCACCTCCCTGACCACGCGAAAACCGAGCCCAGCGCGCAGCTCCTCGCCCTGGTCTCTGGCGCCGACGTTGCCGGTCAGGCGATTATCAGACTCAATATCCAGCGGTCGCTTGGTAATCTCGACAGAAAAATATTTACCGGACTCGGCCATGGTCTTTTCGAGGTCGTCGACAGCGGAGAGCGCGTAGCGGTAATCACCGTCAAAATTCAGAAACTCACCCTCAATCTGAACGATTTCGAAATAGCCCTTTTTCGGTTTCGGCTTGTTCCGATCACCCCTCTGTGCTCTGCGCTGATCACGTTTGGCCTTGCCCCACACCACGTCGCTGGCGGTCTCGGAATCCGACGAGTTGGACACGAACCACTCCATGCGCTTAACCCGAATATCGTCGAAAATACTGATGTCCTGGCTGACCAGCGCCAGCATCTCCTCGGGATCGCGCAGGTAAGTGGTCTGTATCGTATCGACGGTTTGCACGATATACTGCATTGCCGTCGTCGACGTTGTCGAGTCAATCCGGTTTTCGCTGAGCTGGTTATACTTGGCTTTGTATTTCTGCTCGATCGCGGTCGCCTCCTCGATCGTGTCCTTGTACAGCCAGCCCTTGATACCGCCTGTCATCGCCATGCCCAGCCCAATTGCGACCAGCGCAATACTCGCCGCACGCAGCGCAAGGCCAACGCGGTAATGCTGGTAGTAGCGCCGCTCGCTCGGCTTAGCATAATGATTAACCGACAGTTTCTTGCTCGCAAGATAGCAATAAAGCGCCGAGCTGAAATCCTGCTCGTCCGGGACTTCGATTTTTTCGTTGTCCAGCAGTTCATTGATTTCGTGGATCTTGAACTCGAAGTAGCTTTCATTTTCACAGCGCGCCTGCAGTTTTTCGAAGTGGCGCTTGTTGGTAAAAATGTGAACGGACACGGTTTCCGAACGTTCGACGATACGTTGGCTGATCAGGTATCGCTGCGTCGATTCGATGTCGCGCAGCACGTCCGAGGCGTAGTCACCCTGGTAGAAACTCGCGATCGGCACCAGGCGGCTCAGGATCAGCTTGCCGTCGATGAACACCGACTGGCGCAGGTTGCTCGGCACCTGTTGGCTGACCAAAATCACCGCACGATGCTCGGCCTTGAGTTGCTTCACGTAGGCTTCCGAAACCAGCGGCAGGCTGAGAATTCCGGACAGCGGCGTGCGCGTTTCCTCGATGATCTTGAGCCAGGGTTCGAGCAGGTACTGGTTGGTCAGGCCGATCACCAGAACTTTTTCTTCCTTTCGCGTTTTCTTTTCTACCGCCTGGGAGATGGAAAACTTGTATTCCGACGTGCGGAAGTATTTCGCGTAGTTGCGGTTCAGGATCGCCTGCCGGTCCGCGCCACGCAACAGCGGAATACGAATCTGGCGAAACTCTTCCTCGATCAGGTCGACCAGCAGTCGTACCGGCTCGTTCTTGAACGACCGAAGGTAGGCGCTGAACAGATCCAGACCCTGGTCATCCGGTTCGAAATAGACGCTGCTGACGAGTTTGCGCCCGGCCCACTCCTGAGCGACCATTCTATAACCGGTGAAGTAAAGTATTCTCTTCATAAATCCGCCACTAAAATTCTATGGTGCTGATCGTGTCGTAAATCGGGCCGAGTACCGACAGCGCGAGCCACAGCACAATAACACCGATGGTGCTCATCAGCGCGGTCTGCATGACCGGCTCCATTTTTTCAATCGAATCGTTGATATCGCGATCGAAAAAGTAGCTGACGTTGTCCAGCGATTTATCCATTTGACCACTGGATTCGCCAACGCGCAGCATGCGCACGACCAACGGCGGAAAAATTCCGATATTCTTGAACGCCTCGCTGATGCTGCTGCCTTCCGAGATTTGCTGCCAGGCACGGTCGATACCGTCCTCGAGCACCGCGTTGCTGACCACCGGCTTACTCAGGTTGATCGCGTCGAGTACGGTGATCCCGGAGGCGAACATCAGCGAAAAATAACGCGTGAAACGCGAGATTTTGATCTTTTCGTTAACGTGGCCGATGATCGGTAGCTTCAGGGCCATGCCGTCCATCCTGAAGCGCGCCTTGCTGCTCGTCTTGTACAGGTAACGCAACACAAAATAGGTAGCGAAGGGCAAGATAATCACCAGGTACCAGTAGTTGGCGAGAAAACTCGACACCGCCATCAGCGCGCGGGTCTCCAGCGGAATCTTGCCGCCGAGCGCGACGATGGCGTCCATGATGTCCGGCACGACGAATATCATCATGAACATGATGACCGACAGGACCAGGGTGCCGATAACCATCGGGTACATCATGATCTTGCGCGCCTTGGCGAGCAGCTCGTCCTGCCACTTCAGGGTCTCGGTGATATCGACCAGCACCACGCTCATGCGCCCGCTCTTCTCACCGACCTTGATCAGGCTGACGAATACGTCGTCGAAAATTTTCGGGTAAAGCCCCAGCGCCTGGGAGAACGAATTACCGCCCTCGATCGCCTCGATCAGGCCGGTGATGACGTCGCGGAAGGTCGGATTTTCCTCGCCGTCGCGCAGATCGGTAAGACCCTCCAGAATCGGCACCCCGGCGCGGGTCAGCTGCTCCAGGTAAAACGAGAAGTTGATCAGGTCGCGCCGCCCGATCTTGTTGCGCCCAAACAGGTCGACCCCCGGTTCCTTCTGCTTGTAGGTAACCAGGTCCATGTCCATTTTTTCGAGGCGCAGCTCGAGATCGTTGATATTACCGGCGTCGAGACTCCCCGAAATAAACTTGCCGCTGGCGTCGATGGCCTTGTACTGGTACAGCGGCATGCCTAGCTCATCCGTTCGGTCAGGTCGGCGACGCGCGCGACTTCCTTGATCGACGTGACGCCCTCGATGATGTGGCGCACGCCGTCGTCGGCGAGCGTGAAAAAGCCCTGCTTGTAGGCCGCGTCCTTGATTTCCTTGGTGGTCGCGCCGTGCGCGAGGAGGTCGTCGAGATCCGAATTCATCTTCAGGATCTCGAGCAAGGCCATGCGCCCCTTGTAGCCGGTGTTATCACAGGAAGTGCATCCCTTGGCCTTGTAGATTTTTTCCGGCAGCAGACCCTTGTCGTTGGTCAACAGCTGCTTTTCTTCCTCGCTCGGTGCGTAAGCCGTCTTGCAGTATTTGCACAACTTGCGAATCAGGCGCTGCGCCACCACGCCGATAATGTTGCCAGCCATGATTTCGGGGATGATGCCGATATCGCGCAAGCGCGGCAGCGCGCCGATCGCCGAGTTGGTGTGCAGTGTCGAGTAAACCTGGTGGCCGGTCATTGCCGCGCGAAACGCCATTTCCGCGGTTTCCTCGTCACGCACCTCGCCGACCAGGATTACGTCCGGGTCCTGGCGCATCAGCGACTTGATCCCGCTGGCGAAATCCATGCCGGCCGCCTCGTTGACCGAGGTCTGGCGAATCAGCGGGAACGGATACTCGACCGGGTCTTCCAGGGTCATGACGTTGATCTGTTCGCTGCTCAGGTAATTCAGCAACGAGTAAAGGGTCGTGGTCTTGCCGCTACCGGTCGGGCCGGTGACGAGGATAATGCCCTCGGGTCGCGACATCATGATTTTCAACGTACGCAGCGATTCCGCCGGCAGCTCCAGTTTTTCCAGAGGGATAACGCCTTTTTCACGGTCGAGCACGCGCAACACGATATTCTCGCCATGGATCGTCGGCTGCGATGCGACGCGAAAATCGATCTGGCGGCCGATTATCGTGCGCGAGATACGCCCGTCCTGCGGCGAACGGGTTTCGGCGATGTTCATATCCGCCATAACCTTGAGTCGCACCGCGATCGCCGACCAGTAAGTTTTGTGCAGGCTGCGGATCTGGCGCAGTACGCCGTCGATGCGGTAGCGGATGCGCAGGAAACTTTCCTCGGGCTCGAAGTGCAGATCGGAAGCGCCGCGTTTGACCGCGTCCGACAGCATGACGTCGACGAGGCGCACCAGCGGCTGGCTGTACTCCTCGATATCGCCCTGGTAATTGGTGTAATCCGCCTCGCCGGTTTCGATCTCGCGCAGGATCCCGTCGATGGAGAGTTCGTAACCGTAGAACTGATCGATGGCATTCGAGATTTCGGCTTCGCCGGCGAGTACCGGCAGCAGCTCGATGTGCTGACCGATCTGGATGCGGATCCGGTCCAGGGTGAACAGGTTAAAGGTATCCGACATCGCGATGGTCAGCGTACTGCGCACCGCATCGTAATTCAGCGGAATAATCTTGTGCTTGCGCGCGGTATCGGAATTGATCATCTTGATCGCGTCCGGGTCCGGCACCACGCGCGACAGGTCGACGCTTTCCTGCTCCAGCGCTTCGCCCAGCGCCGAGCGCATGATCGCCTCGGTAGCGAAACCGAGATTGACCAGCAGTTTACCGAGCGGTTCGTGAACCTTTTTTTGCTCGGTTAGCGCGATATCCAGCTGATCCTTGGTGATGACACCTTCATCGATCAGGATTTCGCCGAGTCGCTTGGGCTTGTTTTCCGCGTTCATAGCTTGCTTAACGTTTCCAGTCGTTGATCGACCACTTCTTTGCTGAAAGTCGCGAGGCCTTTGTCGAAATTATCCAGCGCCCGCCGGTAATAGGCGACGGCGGCAGACGGCTTGGCAATATGCTCGAGGCTGACTGCCAGATTATAAGCGTAGTTCGGATCCTGCGGATTGTTTTGCAGCGCGATAAAATAGTGCGTCTGGGCTTCCTGCCAGCGGTTCTGCGCGCCGTAGCTATTTGCCAGCGCAAAGTTCAGATACGGCGATTCGGGTTCGTCGCGCAACATCAGCTTGAGCTGGGATTCGGCTTCCCGCGGAGAAAAGTTCGCCACGCTCAGCAGCGATGTCATCGCCAGCGTATCCTTCGGATTGATCAGCAGCAATCTTTGATAATCCTTGATCGCGGCAGCGCTTGCGTTGTTTTGCACGTTGATTGCGGCTCGGGCGAGCAGCGCGTTGCGATTGGTGGGATCGACTTCGAGCACCTGGTTGTACTTGCGCATCGCGAGTTGATCGTTGCCCGATTGATAGGCCGCGTAAGCCTCGCGCAGCCAGACGTCCTTTTCCCCGATCCGGCTGCCGGAGGTAATTTGCAGCGACGAACTCGCCGAACCGGTTTGCGCGGGAGTGCTTTGGGCGGTTGAATCGAGGCTCGCGATCACTCCGGATTCAGCCGGCGGCGTAACCTCGGCTGCGGTGCTCGCCTCGACCGCGGCGGTTTCAGTCATGGTGACCGTTTCGGGCGCGGCCTCGACCGGCGCCGTCGATTCGGCAGCAACGCTTTCGGGTTGCTCGGTGATTACACCGGCGTCACTTGCCTCGGGCTCCGGTGCATTTTCAGCGCTCTCGATCAATTCCAGCGTATTGGAGTCGATACCCTCGACATTGAGGCCACCGCTAGACTCCTGCTCCTGTCGGATTACACCCGGCATCGGGTCGCGCTTCAGCGGAAGCAGGCTGGATTCGATCTCGTTCGATGCGCTCTGCATCTCGAACAGGCCGTAAACCCCGATGGCCAGCAGAATCGCCAGGGCGATGCCCGAGTAGAATTTGTAATACTGCAACCGTTGCGCGGTCGATTTACTCTGAAATACCCGCTTCGCGTACTCGGGCGTCATGACGACGTCCGCGTCCGATTTCATGCCCGCGAACAGCCGGGAGGCATCGTCGCTCGGCAGTTTCATCAAGGTGCGGTCGTAGTTGTCCGGCGCATAGGTTCGCGTCGACGTAGTTTCTGCCCTGGTGGTCGTACCCTCCGTGATGGTCCGGGTTTCCACGGCGCTGGACTCTGTGGTGGACTGGGTCACGGTTGGTTCACGCGGAGCCTGGTGGCGGGTCGTGTCGACCAGGGCCAGCTCTTCTTCACTGGTACCCTCTGGCGGCGCGCCCAGGTTATCGCCCGGAAGTTGCGGATCAGTTACCGAGGTGGGCCCGGTCAGGTCGGTATCTTCGCGATCGACCAGCAGCAGTGACATGTCTTCGTCGGTCACCGCAGCGGCAGCCCGTTCATCGACCTCGGCGGGCCGGCTCAGGTCGGTATCGTCACCTGCCGCTACGGCCCGAGCCTCGCCCTGGTCGATCATCTCGGCTGCCTGGCTCGGCGGAATGCTGACGTCGGTCTGGTCCTCGATGGCGGGAGACTGTTCCAGGTTGGTCTCTTCTTCGCCGATTACGCGTTCCTTGAACTCGGTTTCATCCTCGTTGAAAATCTGCTGGCTGAGGTCGGTATCCTCAGCCTGCTGCAAGCGGCTCAGATCGGTTTCATCGTCGGGACTCCGCTGCGCGCGATTTTCCG
>JBFGQE010000117.1:0-8087 GCA_041564355.1 Gammaproteobacteria bacterium
CCCCTCTTCTGCGGCGGACCCGCGAGGCTCTCCGGCCAGCGCGAAATTCGCCGCCGCGGTCGGTACCACCGAAATCGCGACCAGCATCGAAACGAGAATCGTCGCCGAGACGCCGATCGCGATGTCACCGTAAAGCTGGCCGGCCTCTTCCTCGATGAAAACGATCGGCACGAACACCAGCACGGTGGTCATCGTCGACGCAAGCACGGCGGGCCAAACGCGGCGCACGCCGGTCACCGCAGCCTGTAGCCGCCTGAGCCCCTTGCGCCGTTCCCACTCGATGCTTTCGAGCACGACGATCGTATTATCCAGCGTCATGCCGATCGAGAACGCAACGCCGGCGAGCGAGATCACGTTGATCGTGCGGCCGGCGAGCAACAGGCCCAGGAAGGCGGCGATGGTGCAGATCGGAATGCCGATCACGCCAACCAGCGTCATCCGCGCCGAACCGAGAAACAGGTACATCACCAGCGTCGCGAGCAGCGCACCCAGCGCGAGATTACGCCAAACCGTCGCGATGGACTGCTCGACGTAGACCGTGTCGGTCGCGTTCAGGCGCAATTCCATGCCCGCGTTGTTCAACAGTTCGGCGTTGATGCGTTCGACCTCGGCGAACATGCCGTCCTTGATTTCGATGACATTCGAGCCGAGTTCACGATTCACCGCGAGAAACAGCACCGGCTTGCCGTTGACGAAAGCCTCGCGCGCGACCTCGAAGTGATCCAGGCGCACCACGGCCACGTCGGCGAGGCGGGTTACGCGGTCGCCGCGGCGCAACAGGATGAGCTGGTCCAGCGATTCGAGATCGTTGAAACGACCGATCGTGCGCAACAGGTAGCGTCGCTTGCCGGCCTCGAGTTCGCCCCCGGTAATGTCGCGGTTGCGCGCGCGCAGCGCGTCGCGCACGTCGGCCACGCCGAGCCCGAGTTCGGCCAGCGCCACCGGATCGAGCAGGATTTGCACCTGGCGGTCAGCCCCGCCCCAGACTTCGACGCTGGACACGCCGGGCACGGTTTCCATGCGCGTGCGCACGTTGTCCGACACGTAATCGCGCATCATGTCCATGTCGAGTCCGCGCGGGTTGCCGTCCAGCGGCGCCACGCGGAAGTACATGAACGAGTTGCTCGAAAAAGCCTCGGCAAAGATGCGCGGCTGGTTGACGTTATCCGGGTAAGAGGGCACCTGCGACAAGGCGTTGTTGACGCGAATCAGGGTTTCATTGATATCGACGCCGTTGGGAAACTCGAGCTCGATGCGCGCCTGGCCGGACGACGCTGTCGCCTCGATGCGCTGCAGGCTCGGAATGCTGCGCAGGTATTCCTCCTGCTCGATCAGGATTTCCTTTTCGATGTCCTGCGGCGTGGCGCCGGGCCAGGAGGTGCGTACCTGTACCGTGCGCACGTCGAGGTCCGGAATCATCTGCACCGGCACGCTGATGGTTGCGACGATACCCAGCACGACGACGACCCCGACGATGACCGTCATCAGGGTGCCGCGATTGATGATTTTTTCAAACATGCCGGACTCGCCGATTACGACTCTCCGCTGACGTGGACCTGCTGGCCCTGTTGCAAGGCTTCGTTGCCGCGGATCACGATCCGTTCGCCCTCGACCAGACCTTCGAGAACCTCGATGCTACCATCGAAGGTCAGGCCGGTCCTGACCAGTCTCTCCCGGACCACGTGGCTATCTCCCTCGATGGTCGCAACCCAGACGATGGTGCGCCCGTCCGGATAGCGAATCAGGGCGTCCCGCGGCACTACCGCGGCACGGCGATTTTTGCCGATACGCACCACCGCGCGCGCCGACATGCCCGGCGTGAGGCGTCCCGCCGTGTTATCGATGCGCGTGCGCGCGAGGAACGTGCGCGCCTGCGGATCGCTGACCGGCACCACCAGCGCAACCTCCGCCTCCAGGCGCTGGCCGGGCAGCGCCTCGAATTCGAGACTGACCGGCGTGCCCGTCGCGACCTGGCTGAAGTATCGCTGCGGAATACGCAGGTCGAGCTGCAAGCGGTCGGTCGCGACCAGCAGTAATACATTCGAATCCGTATCGACGCGTTCACCGGGATCCGCCTCGCGCGCCGCGATCACGCCGGCAAACGGTGCCTCCAGGCTATGGCGTCTCAGCGTGGCCTCGGTATAGGCAAGCTCGGCGCGACGGCGCTCGAGAATTGCCGCGTTGCGTTCGACCTGGCTTTCGAGACTGCGGGCCTCGCTTTGCGGAAAGCTCTGCTCGGCAACCAGCCTCTGTACCTCGACGACACGGCGCCTGGCGTCGGCGAGATTCGCCTCGGCTTCGTGCACCGCGGCCTTCGCCTGCTGCAGATCGATACGAGCCAGCTCATCGTCGAGACGGAACAGGGTTTCGCCCTGCCTGACCCGCGCACCGACATCGACCTCGAGGCTCACCAGACGTCCCTCCACGTCCGGCGACAGACGCGCCGAGTATGGCGCGGTCAGTGTCCCGGTGAGGCGCAGGGTTTCGACCACGTCGCGGCGTTCGACCGTTGCGAGTTCGACCGGCGCGACCTGCGCCGGCGCGAGCACGGGCAGGCACAGCAGGGCGAGCAGCAGCATACTGCGAAGTATCGAACTGGTGCGCGCGGAATCTCGATCCCGCATGCCGGGGTTACGCATAAATCTCATACCGATACTGGCGGTGGGCCGCTTAAATTACCATATTTCCGCCCCCGGCAAGGGTAAATTTCGCATCTCCCGACGAGCGGTCAACACCCTGTCCCCCGCCAACTGCGCTGATCCCCCACCCTGTGCCGTCATCGTGTAAAAAGTTGGCCTTCGCGATGCGATCCGGTTATAAACAGGACTCGGATCACGACTGCCGGGGGCATCATGGCTTATTCACCGGAAAATCTAGCCGAACTCGACCTGCTGATGCTATTCGATACGCCGAGCGGCCTCGACGGCATCAAGATCCACAAGAACGCCGAACCGCGAACCATCGAGGCCGCGCGCAAGCTGCACGCCGGCGGGTTCATTACCCAGGCCGACGGTGGCTACCTGACCCAGCTCGGCATCGAGGCCGCCGGGCACGCGCATTCGCTATACTACCTGCTCAACTCGGGTGACCGCGCCTAGCCTGCTGCGATGAAAGTCGTTTTTTCACACGGCAAGGAAAGTGGCCCCCGGGGTTTCAAGATCAACCGCCTTGCGAAGATCGCGCAGCGCCACGGCTGCCGCGTGGAGAGCATCGACTATACCGATCAGGCGGACCCCGACCAGCGCGTCGAGCGGCTGCTCGCGGCGCTCGAAAACGAGACCGACGAGGTCGTCCTGGTCGGCTCGAGCATGGGTGGCTACGTGGCGCTGGTCGCGTCCGCGCGCATCCGGGTGCACGCGATCTTCCTGATGGCGCCGGCACTGTACATCGACGGTTTCGCCCAGCAATCCTACCCGTCGCGATGCGGGCAGATCGAGATCGTGCACGGCTGGTCCGACGATATCATCCCCGTCGAGGCATCGATTCGTTTCGCCCGCGAGGCCGACTGCACGCTGCACCTGGTCAGCGGCGACCATCCGCTGAATACGTCGATCGAACCGGTCGAGCAGCTGTTCGAACGATTCCTGCTGTGCGCGCTGCGCCCGGGGCAGGATCTTGCCTGAGATAACCCCGCTCGGGGACGCGCCTTTTGGTGCAGAGGTCTCGGGATTCGATTGCGCAACTTTCGACAAGGCTGCAATCGAGGACATTCGCGAAGCCCTGCATCGTCACCAACTGCTTGTTTTCCGCAATCAACAAGGACTGACCCCGCACCGGGAAGTCGCGTTTTGCCGGGCCATCGATCATCGCGGTGCCGGCATCTGGCGCGATCAGACACGCAACCCGTGGGAGGTTTACAAGGTCGCGCAGGGTAATCAGGCCGGCACTTACCAGCTGCCCGCGGAACCGGCCGTGCTGGTTATCGGCAACGGCGACATCGATCATTACGGTTTGCGCGTTACCCTCGGCGGCGATCGTGGCGCCTACGGTAAGGACGAGGGTTCGCAGGTGCTTGGCGGCGGCACGCTGCAATGGCACATCGACGGCGCGTTCTACGCGCATCCGCCCTGCAACGTCACGCAGATGCGCTGCATCGAGGCGCCCTCCGGCAGCGGTCACTGGGTTGCTTTAAACGACGGCAGCGAGGAGCGGATCTGGTGCGAGGCCGGGTCGACCGCGTTCGCCAGCGGGCGCATCGCGTTCGAACTGTTACCTGCCGAGACGCGGGAATCGAGCCTGCGAAGCCGCGCGCACTACGCCATCAATCCGTTCCAGGCCGCATTCTCGCTGGGCAACAGCGCTAACGGATTACGCGCTGTCGATACCGAGGCCGAGGCACGCTATCGCCGCGGTGAAGACGCGCCGGGCGGCGCGGTCGATGACCCGCTGGCGCAAGTCTACCCGCTGGTCTGGACCTGCCCGGTCACGGCCCGACAGGCGCTGATGCCGCATCCGCGTTGCCTGCATTCGCTGGAAATTACCGATGGAGACCGAAGCCGCTTTCTCGGCGTCATCGAATCGAGACTGCAGGTCGAGCAATGGATGCGTCCGGCGATCGCGCCGGAACATGTATACGTGCATGCGTGGCGGCCCGGGGACCTTGCGCTCTGGCACAACCGTTCGCTGTGGCACTCGGCGACCGGCAAGCTGACGCGCGACGATCGCAGAGTGATGCATTTGACCGCGTTCAATGGCAGCGAGGCGCCCATCTGCGAAGTCGGTTGACGATTGCCGGTCCGAATCGGGCAGTTCGGCTACGAGTCGAAACGACAAAGGAGTAGCGAGCCCGCGGCCAGCCTATTCGACCGGGTCCCGCGGCTCGTCCACCGGAGAACATGCGGCGCGTTATTCAGCGGCCCGGCCGGAGCCGCCGAACCCGCGAAGGCGGCTAATCGGATCCTGGCGATAATAAAGGCGCATTTGCGCGTAAACGGACGGGTAATTTCGCTGTAATACTTCGGGCTGTTCGAAAAATACCTCGCTTAACACCGCAAAGTACTCCGCCGGCGAGCTCGCCGCGTAGCAATCGATGCCGGTCTCCACGCCCGTATCGCACTTGCGCACGAAATCTTCAAAGCCGGCGCTGAAAATTTTGGTCCAGCTGGCTGGATCCATGTCGGCATGCAGCGGCGGAAATCCGTTGGCTTCGCCGTTTTGCATGTCGAGCTTGTGCGCGAACTCGTGAATCACGAGGTTGTAGCCGTCGATTTCGCCGGCCTGCCCGGCCTCATCCCAGGCGAGCAATACCGGCCCCTGCTCCCAGGCTTCCCCGGACAGGTCGTCGCGCACGTAATGCTCGACGCCGTACTCGTCACGGTATACCCGCTGCGGTGAAAATCCCGAGGGATAGACGATGACCGCGCTCCAGCCGTCGTAAACATCGAGCCCGAGCTCGAGCACCGGCAGGCAGGCCTGCAACGCGATAATCAACGCCATTTCCTGCGTCACCGCGAGATCGTGTGCACCCTCGAACGACTTGCGATGACAAAACAGCAGCGCCAGCTCGCGCAAGCGTTGTCGTTCATCCCGGCTTAATCCGTGCAGCACCGGCAACGCGGCAAACGCCGCGTCCCAGTCGGCCTGCGACACCGTCGAGCGGCGAACGATACGCCGCTCCAGCCAGTCACGTACGAACGCGAACATTCGAATAATGTGACGACCGGTTACTGCTTTCGACTCGATTCATCACGCTATTATTGATCGCTCCGCGGGGAATAATCCATTCCCGTTGACGCATCCGGGCATCGGTAAACCGCAGGAACTGCGACGTGCCGCCCAATCTCGCGTTTCCGGCAGGATAAACCACTGGTTGTCATTTATACTCCGTCGATAACAAGCAGCCATTTTTACCCGATAAATCATCCCGTGTCAGGCGCCATGGACCCGTACCACATACTCGGCATTCAATACAACGCGACCCAGGACGAAATTAAACAGGCCTATCGTCGACTGGCGATGAAGTGGCATCCCGATCGCAACCAGAATTCGAGCGAGGCAAAGGAACAGTTTCACCTCGCCGCCGAGGCTTACAAGATCCTGTTCGACAGGGCGCCGGGGAAATCTCGCCAGCATGCCGATGACGGATGGTCCGCAGGCGACCGGACCGGGTCGCAGCGCAGCGATTTCCGTACCGGCGATAACGCCTCGCAGGACGATTTCGCCGAATCAGTGTTCTGGGACGTCATGCTCGACTATGCAATCAAGCTTGCGCAGACCGGCAAGAACGAGCATGAGATTACCATCGACATTTGCCGCAACGGCTGCAGCGAGCGGCTCGCGCGCATGATCGCGGAAAAAGCGTTCAATATCCACGCGCATTACGCATCGAACGCCGATGCGGGCAAGCGGCGTAAAACCAGGCCCGACCGCACCAGCTTTAAACAGGAGCGACTCGAGCGAGACCTGTACGACGCGTTTCTCGGCCAGCGCAGCTACGTTTGGAGCCCGCGCGACGCGGCAAACTATTACCAGGTCGTGTTTCGCGGTTTTGCCCAGTCCGACAGCAAAAACCCGTTGACCTGGATCAGCGTCAACAGGCGCCTGATGCGGATTCTCAATTTTTCGATCGTGCTGTTTGCAGTAATACTGCTCGCGGTTTACTACTACCCGGGTCCGGCAGAATACAAGCTGCTCTCGGACAGGCAAATGCTGCAGCTGCCGTTCCTGGTTCTGCCACTGATGTTCGTCTGGATGCTGTATCGCAAGCTATGGCTGGTTACCCTGCTGCTGGTTATTGCCTGGGCCGCGACAATCAATTACTACAATTCATCCATGCCGGAAGTACTGCCCGCCAGTCTTTATTCGCTGATACCGATCGCCCTGGTTTGCTTCGCACCGTTCGTTTTCGCCGCGCTATTTGCCAATTTCCTGTACTACCTGAAAGCTCAACGCATGGTGCGGCAGGCGAGGACGCTGTTTGCCGACGACATCGATCAACTCGTCTGGGTCAAAAATCGTTCGGGCACTTCCGCCACCGCCGCGTTCCTGTTCGCGATCGCGTTCATCGTGTCGACGATCCACCTGTTTCCGCGCAACTGGAACTATAACGGCCCGATCGAATTTTCCGAAGCCGCGCTGAATCGCGAGTACAGCGAAGCTCGATTGAAAAAGATCCGCCTGAAAACGCACCAGGCACGGGAGTTCTTCGAGATCGGCGAAACCCATTTCAACGCGCTGCCGCCGGCCTACGCCAGCGCTGGTGAGGCATACCGTACCGCCGCGGCAAAGGGTTCTCTGCTGGCCGCCTACAAGCTTGGCTACATGCATTACACCGGTGAAGGCGCCGAGCAAGACGATGTCCTCGCCTTCGACTACTTTTTGCAGGCAACGCGCGCGCCGCTCGCGTTCCAGCCGCACAACCTCGAACTGACGACCAGTTTCCTCGCCGAGTCGCACAACAACCTCGGCATCATGTACCAGCACGGGCTCGGCACGCGCAAGAATCGGACGCGCGCGGCCGAGATGTTTCAGCGCGCGATCGAATTCGGCTCGCCGAGTGCGAGACAAAACCTGGAACGGGTTTACCAGGGCGAGACCGGCAGCGCCCGGCGCAGCCTGGTTTATCCCGAGTACCGCTGAATCATGCCTCGCACGAAACCTTTCAACCCTGGATCGAAACCGCCGATCGGCGCGACCCGCCGCGACGCGCGACGCGCTGGTCTGTGCCTGGCAGCCGCGCTTTTGTGCTTTACCCCGGGAAGTCACGCGGGTCAGACCGATCTCGATGAAGCCGTCCAACGCTACTATGCGGGGCATCCCGCCGACGCGATCGAGATGCTGAAACCGATCGCGCTCGGCGGCGACGTTGCCGCGCAAAACCTGCTTGGTAACATTCTCTACGGGCTCGGGCAAAGCGGCCAATACGCTTCGGTGGAAGACCCGGTCAGGTGGTACCAGATGGCGGCCGCACAGGGTTCCGCCGAGGCGAGCTACGCGCTCGGCGCGATCTTTAACAACAGCTGGGTAAAAACCCGGCGAGCGGAAGACGCCCGGCTTGCCGAATACTACTTTCAACAGGCGGCCGACCGTGGCCACGCCCGGGCCCACGGACCGCTGATGAAACTGGCCGCGCAAAACCATGCCCTGCG
>JBFGQE010000118.1:0-8053 GCA_041564355.1 Gammaproteobacteria bacterium
CTGCCCCAGGCGCTCGGGATGGTGGATTCGTTCGGCGTAACGCGCAACCTTGGCACAAATGACACCGGCGGTCTAGCTGTTGTCGCGCGCACCGATGACGCGGCCAATCGTATCGGCGTCGAGCACTTCGACCTCGAGGGCGCAGGTGCTCGGACAGTCGTGCGGGCAGGTCGAGAAATCCCGCCGCGGATAAGTCGCCACGGTCATTTCGGCATTTTGCAAGATAGGCGCATAGGACGCCAGTCCCGCTGACCGAATTTCATTTGTCTTACAAATACGAGGTGCTACTATTAGCCCCCTTTGAATCCAACCCGAGGGATCCCGATGAGCACCGAAGACAAGAGACATTTCAAAACACGAGAAGTGCATGCCGGGGTCAGGCCCGATCCGGTGACCGGCGCGATCCTGACACCGATTTACCAGACCACGACCTACGTTCAGGAATCCGTGGACCAATACCTCGAGAAAGGCTACTCCTACAGCCGCTCCGGCAACCCGACGGTGACCGCTCTGGAACAGCGCATCACCGCGCTTGAAGGCGGTGCGGGCAGCCTGTGTTTCGCCACCGGAATGGCTGCGACCAGCTGCACGATCATGGCGCTGGTCGGCACCGGCGACCACGTCATCCTGTCCGACGTCGTCTATGGCGGTACACACCGCGTCAGCACCAAGGTTTTGAATCGCTGGGGATTGCAATGCAGTTTCGTCGATACGTCGAACCCGGATAACGTGCAGCAGGCGATCCGCGACAATACGCGCCTGATCTTCACCGAATCGCCGGCCAACCCGACGTTGAAGCTGACCGATATCGCGGCGGTATCCGAGGTTGCGCGCGCGGCCAAGATTCCCCACGTCGTCGACAATACCTTCCTGACGCCCTATTTCCAGCGTCCGCTCGAACTCGGCGCCGACATCAGCCTGCACAGCACGACCAAGTTCATGGAGGGGCATAACGTCAGCGTGGGCGGCTCCATCACCGCGGCCGATCCGGCGCTTATCGAACAGATCATGTTCGTGCGCAACTGCCTCGGCAGCAACATGACCCCGATGGTTGCGTTTTACACCCTGCAGGGCATCAAGACCATGAGCACGCGCCTCGAGGCGCAGTCGGCCAACGCGCTCAAGGTGGCGCAGTTTCTCGAAACTCACCCGATGGTCGAACGCGTCACCTACCCCGGTCTCGATTCGTTCCCGCAAAAAGAACTCGCCGATCGCCAGGCCAGCGGCCACGGCTCCATGCTCTGGTTCGAAGTCAAGGGCGGCGTCGCATCGGGCAAGAAGTTGATGGATACACTGCAGCTCTGGAGCCTCGCCGAAAACCTCGGCTCGGTCGAATCGCTGGTCACGCACTCCGTCACCATGACCCATGCCGACATGCCGGTCGAGGAACGCCTCGCCGCGGGTATTACCGACGGCCTGGTGCGTTTGTCGGCGGGCCTCGAAGATGCCGACGACCTGATCGCGGACCTGAAACAGGCGCTCGACCAACTGTAGCGCTCGCCGGATGGTCATCTCCAGCGTCGAAACCTTCGCCACGGAGTATCTCGCACTGGTGCGCGTGCGCACCGACGAGGGTGACGAGGGCTGGGGTCAGGTTTCGCCGTACAACGCCGATATCACCGCCGAGATCTTGCATCGGCAAGTAGCCCGCCACGTGCTGGGCAGGGATGCGGACGACATCGATGGCGTTACCCAGGCGGTGCTCGATCGCGAGCACAAGTTCCAGGGTACCTACCTTTACCGCGCGCTATGCGGCATCGATACCGCGCTATGGGACATTCGCGGCAAACGCGCCGGCCAGAGCGTGCATCAACTGCTCGGCGGTAATCGCAGCGAGTTCCCGGTTTACGCGTCGAGTATGAAACGCGATATCACCCCGCAGGCGGAGGCGGAGCGCATGCTGGCGCTGCGCGAGGCGCACGGTTACCACTCGTTCAAGTTCCGCATCGCCCGCGAATGCGGTCACGATGTCGACCAGTGGCCCGGGCGCAGCGAGGAAATCGTCAGGACCATGCGTGAGACCCTCGGCGACGAGGTGACGCTGATGGTCGACGCGAATAGCGGCTACACCCCGGCGAAGGCGATCGAAGTCGGTCGCATGCTGCAGGATTACGGCGTCAGCCACTACGAAGAGCCCTGCCCATACTGGGAACTCGAGTGGACGCGCGAAGTGACCGCGGCGCTCGACATCGACGTGACCGGCGGCGAGCAGGACAACAACATGATCGTCTGGAAACAGATGATCGACCGGCGCGCGGTCGATGTCGTGCAACCCGACATTTGTTACATGGGCGGCATTACACGTACCCGCTGGGTTGCCGACTATGCCCGACAGGCCGGCCTGCCGTGCACGCTGCATTCGGCAAACCTGTCGCTGGTTACGTTATTCTCACTGCATTTCATGGCCGCGATCGAAAACGCCGGCAAGTACGTCGAATTTTCAATCGAGGGACTGGATTATTACCCGTGGCAACACAGGCTGTTCAGCCCCGGATTCGAAATCAGAAACGGCAATTTGCTGCTGTCCGACAAGCCCGGCTGGGGGATCGAAATCGATCCGGAATGGATCGCGCTCAGCGATTACCGGGTCAGCTATAATGCAGCCAGTTCATAATCAATACGAGGGGGACCGATTATGGAAGTAGTTAATTCAGTACTCGAGCTGATCGGCAATACGCCGATCCTGAAGCTCAGCAAGTTCGATACCGGTCCCTGCGACCTGTACATCAAGATGGAGTCGGAAAATCCAGGCGGATCGATCAAGGATCGTATCGCGGTTTGGATGATCGAAGCAGCCGAAAAAGAGGGCAAGATAAAACCGGGAGGCACGATTATCGAGGCTACCGCCGGCAATACCGGGCTCGGACTCGGTCTGGTCGCCGCGCAAAAGGGTTACCAGCTGATCCTCGTCATCCCGGACAAGATGAGCCCGGACAAGATCCGCCATATTCGCGCGATGGGTGTAGACGTGCGCCTGACGCGCTCCGACGTGCAAAAAGGGCACCCGGAATACTACCAGGACTACGCCAAGCGGCTCGCGGCGGAGATTCCGAATTCGTATTTCATCGACCAGTTTTCCAATCCGAACAATCCCCGCACCCATCGCGAGTTCACCGGGCCGGAGATCCTGCGCCAGATGGACGGCAATCTCGACGCGGTCGTGGTCGGCGTGGGTTCCAGCGGCACAGTCACCGGTTTGAGCCAGTTTTTCAAGCAGGAACTGCCCGAACTCGAAATGGTGGTGGCAGACCCGGTGGGTTCGATCCTGGCCGACACGATCAATACGGGCAAGACGCCAAAGGCATCGTCGTGGCTGGTCGAAGGCATCGGCGAGGATTTTCTGCCGCCAATCTGCGACATCAGCCTGATCGAAAAAGCCTACGCGATCAGCGACAGGGAAGCTTTTAGTACGCAGCGCGAGTTGCTGCGCCTGGAAGGCATTATCGCGGGCTCTTCGACCGGTACGTTGCTATCGGCGGCGCTGCGTTACTGCCGAGAGCAAACCGAACCCAAGCGTGTCCTGACCTTTGCCTGCGATACCGGCAACAAGTACCTGAACAAGTCGTTCAACGATTCCTGGCTCGCCGACCAGGGCTTGCTCGAGCGCGAAAGCCATGGCGACCTGCGCGACCTGATCGCCCGCCCGATGGATAGCGGCGACATGGTCACCGTCACCTCCGAGGATAACCTGATCACGACCTACAAGCGTATGCGCATGTTCGACGTGTCCCAGCTACCGGTGGTCGATAACGGGCGCATCGTCGGCCTGATCGACGAGTCGGATATCCTGCTCGGCATCTACGAGGACAAGGACAGCTTTCAGATGCCGGTCGCCGAGGTCATGGTAAGCGACCTCGAAACGATGCCGCCAGACGCAAGCATCGACGACATCGTTTCACTGTTCAAGCAGGACAAGATCGCGATCATTGCCGAAGGCGACACCTTTTATGGCCTGATCACGCAGATCGACCTGATCAACCACCTGCGCAAGCAGATGCTATAGCCGTCTAGCCTGCCTCGACCCTGGCGCTGGCCGCCTGACGGAGCTTCTCCACCGGCGTGATCGACGATATCGTCGCGCTGTCCTTCTGCGCGAGCTCGCGTTCGGTTTCGTAGATATAGTCGCGCGTGATCGGCAGCGTGTTGATATCCCGCGTGATTTGCATCTGAAACACGGTAATATCCTGGTAACGAAAAGCGTACTCACAACCCTTCAGGTACAGCTCCCACATGCGGCAAAAACGCTCATCGAAGAGCTTCGCCACCGCGTCACGATTCGCGCTGAAACGCTCGTGCCAGCGGTACAGCGTTTTTGCATAATGCAGGCGCAGGTTTTCGAGATCGGTCATCCACAAATGGTTGCTCTCGATCGCGCGGGCTAGCTGCGACGCCGACGGCAGGTAGGAACCCGGAAAAATGTACTTGCGCATCCAGGCGTTGATCGGCATCGGCTTGTTCATCCGCGCAATGGTATGAATCAACGCAACCCCGTCGGGCTTCAACAGGTCACGAACCTTGCGGAAGTACTCCTGATAATGGAACTGGCCGACGTGTTCGAGCATCCCGACCGAGACGATGCGATCGTAGGTATCCGTCAGCGTGCGGTAATCCCGCAGCTCGAAATTGACCCGATCCTCGAGGCCCGCATCTCGAACCCGCTCGCGCGACAGCTTGAGTTGCTCTTCGGACAGGGTTACCCCGGTAACGCGACAGTCGAACTGTTTTGCGATGTACAGCCCCATGCCACCCCAGCCGGAACCGATATCCAGCACGTGCTGCCCGGGCCTGATGTCGAGCTTGGCCGCGATATGACGTTTCTTGTGCAGCTGCGCGGTATCGATATCCTCGTCACCCTGCTTGAAGTAAGCGCAGGAGTATTGACGATCAGCGTCGAGAAACTGGTCGTAGAGATCAGCCGACAAATCGTAGTGATGGGCAACGTTCTTCTGCGCCCTGCCGATCGGGTTGTAATGCTGGGTTGCCGCGACCACGCTGTGAATCATTCTCGTCATCTCGCCGAGCCAGCCGACAGACAAGTCCTGTTCAGACTTGCTGTAAACCTCGAGAAAATCATCCAGGCTGCCCTCTTCCAATATCAGCCGTCCGTCCATGTAGGCTTCTCCCCAGGCGATCGAGAGCGTGGTCGAGAGGCGCCGCGCGGTGGCGGGATCGGTGACGCGAATGACCACCGTCGGACCGTCTCGGTTACAAATATTGTGGCGATTCCCGTCAGCGTCGATCAAAGTGATCCGACCAAAGCGGAAAAAACGCCTCATGATGCTTGCTAAAATCACGATGTCCACCTTGCAGTTCTTATCGTTGGACAATCTATATTACTGTTATTGCGGACTTTTTTCTATTCCCCGTGTACCCGAAACCGGGTTCGGCAGCGCCTGCGACCGTCCTGCATCGCCGCTTTGACTTCCCCCGGAAAACATTATTAAATGCAGTGGCATCTCCAGCCCGGCTTGCCAACCTTTGCAGAGATACCGACCATGGACCTTCAGCGCCTGCTCACCAGCCTCAGCACCAAAATAATTATCCAGTTTGGCGTCGTCGTCGTAGGCATGATCCTGTTGATCGCAATCAATGCAGACATCGTTTACCCGTTTTACTTCGAGAACCGGCTGACCGAAACCGGGATCGTCATCAACAGCGCGATTCTCGGCCTGCTCGGCATCGGGCTTGCCAATATCCTGTTTAACCTGTTCCGCTATCGCCGCGAAGAGGCCGCGATCGCGATATTCGTCAACAATGTCGAATCACAGAAAAAGGACTGGCTCGAGGGCCTTCCGGCCGATTCAGTGGTCGCTCGCCGGCATACCTCGATGCGCACCATTCAGTCGGTACAGGGCGAAATCAACCACGGGGCGCTCGCGGCGATGCTGAACGCCGACGAGGCCACCCGCTTCGGCCTGATCCGTTTCATCAACAACATCCTGATCCTGACCGGCGTGTTCGGCACCATTGTATCGCTATCGATCGCGCTGCTCGGCGCCTCCGACCTGATCGATGCCGCGGACGCGAGCCTCGGCGGCATGGGGCTCGTGATTCACGGCATGTCGACCGCGCTGTCGACGACGATCACCGCGATCGTTTCCTATGTCGTCTTCGGCTATTTCTATACCCGCCTCGCTGACGTGCAGACTCATTTCCTCAGCAGTATCGAGCAGCTGACCTCGGTTTACCTGCTGCCGAAATATGTGAAGACGCCGGAGGATATCGTGCACCAGATGAGCGAGCTGGTGAAGTCGGTCATTCATGCCGCGGATAACCTGAAATCGACGCAGGAGATTTATCACGACGCGGCGATGACCTTACAACAGACCATCGTCGCTAACCGAGAGCAGTTCGACGAGCTGTCCTCCGAGATCGCCGGGATCAAGCGTATCCTGCGCGAGGGTTTCCGCTTGCCGGCCGCGGACGAGCAAGCCTGATAGCCTGTGGACGCGAGTTTTCCAGCAATCGGTGGACGCAATGCCGGCATCGGCGGCGAAAACAGTTTCTGGCCGTCATTTACCGACGTGATGATGGTGATCACGCTGATCTTTCTGATGGCCACGAGTCTGCTCGTCGTGCGCAACTGGCAGCTGGTTGCCGAACTGCAGGAAAGTATCGCCGCCGAGCGCATCGCGAGCCAGTTGATCGAATCCACGACGCAGGAAAACGCGACGCTCGAAGAGCGTCTCGCCAACGCCGAGCAGAGCAATTCGATTTTGCGCCTGCGCCTGATGAAAAAAGACGAGGAACTCGAAATCGCGCAGACCACGCTGCGCGAACAGGCAAGCAGCATCGGTAGCTTGCAGCGACAGAATACCGAACTGCAACAATCCCTGGAACAGACCGAGGCACAGCTGGCGACGGCCAATCTCGAAATCGATTCGACGAGCGCGCAATTGCAGGAGCTGTCGCAACAATTCGCGCGCCTGCAGCAGCAACTCGCGCAACAGCAACTCGAGAGCGAACAGGCCCGGGATGAACTCGATGCCGCGCGCGAACAGATTGCAGGCCTGACCGAGGCAAGCGAGAGTCAGCAGCAAAGTATCGCGACACTGACCCGCGAAAAGGCATTGCTGGTCGAGGAGGTTGAACAATACAACCAGCAACTGCTAACGCTGAAAGGCGATTACGAAACGGTCAAGTCGAAATACGAAGAACTGGTCAAACCTGCCCGCAGCGCGCGTGGCAAGTACATCGCCGAGGTTTATTACGTCAAGGGTGAATCCGGCAACGTCATCCGCTATCGCCAACCGGGCGACAGCGGATTCAGCCGGCTAAGCCTGGAGCAGGTCGAACAGCGGCTGGCGAGGCTTAAACAGGAGCAGGGAAAGAATCTTTATGTCAAGATAATCATTCCCGAGGATAGCGGGCTGACCTACAGCGAGGCGTGGAATTTCATGCGCAACCTGCTGGTCAAGTACGATTACTATTACCAGGAATGATTTTTCGTGCACCCGACTGCTGGTAAACTGTTTGCCGGGTCCCCGTGGCACAACTGGATAGCGCGACGCCCTCCTAAGGCGTAGGTTGCAGGTTCGAATCCTGCCGGGGACACCATCCTGAACCTGCGATCAAAGCGCGGAAGAGCCGGTTTCACCGGTGCGGATACGCACCACGTTCTCGAGATCGGTGACGAAGATCTTGCCATCGCCGATCTTTCCGGTGCGCGCCGACTCGACAATCGTGTCGATAACCGCGTCGACGCGATCATCGTCGACCGCGACCTCGATCTTGACCTTGGGGATATAGTCGACCACGTACTCCGCGCCGCGGTAAAGCTCGGTGTGGCCCTTCTGCCGACCGAACCCCTTGACCTCGTAAACGGTCAGGCCGGCGATGCCGATATCCGACAGCGCGGCGCACACGTCATCGAGGCGGAATGGCTTGATTACTGCACTGACAATTTTCACCCTGACTCCTGACTGGATTCAAAAACCGCCATCGATTCGACATGTGCCGTCTGCGGGAACATATCCATCACACCGAGTTGCGCCAGGCGGTACCCCTGCGCAACGATGATAGCAGCATCGCGTACCAGGCTGGAAGGCTGACA